>JABVCK010000028.1 GCA_013540605.1 Bacillota bacterium | reverse complement strand
CAGTAGCATTGACCTGCAATTCCAGTTTTACTTTCTCACCGTTCAACCAAGCATTAATAAGCGCCGCTTGACCAGATGTGTCATCCGGCTTGAAGTTGCCTTCAAAGGACCCGGACCACTCTTTCAAACCCTGCATGTTCTCTTTCCAGCCTTCAGAATCAAAGCTGGTAATGTCAATATCGTCTGCCGACATATCCAAACTCCAGTTAGCAATTTCCGCCACTTTTGTTGGCGTGGTATCACCAATATAGACACCACCACCATATCCTGCTATTGCCACTGCTAATCACTCTCCTTGATAATTTCAAAGTTTACGAACCATTCGGTTCTATTACTTGCATCACGCTTTAGTACTTCTGGACTGCCCCGTGCCTTTACAAGCAGGTATCGTGTGCCGGATAACTGTGTTTCGTGTAGTCCGTGAAGCAGGTTGATAATCTCCCCAATCTTTACCCTGCCAGCAGCATAGCTTTTGTTGCGGACCCTTACCTGCAGCCCCGGGTATTCCCCGCTCCAGTGGAGGTCCGGCGGGCTGCCGGCATACTCGAACAGTGCTATGCAGTTATCCGGCTGGTCCGGCATCAGACCCAAAATAATATCAGACCCTAGAGTTCCAACTCCCTGAGCTTGCAGATAACTGCCTATTTCGTTCAACATCACATCGGCATCACTCCATTAATCTGCTTCTCGCAGTGCTTTTTTGATGTGCTTGTCGGCATATTTCAACACTTTCTTTTTGTTCCGGTTAAAGGGGTCCTCTAGGTATTTAGCCTTGCCGCCAACCGGGTGTTCATAGCCAAGTTCCTCATGCTGCCTGCGGGCATACGGTGTTGAAAAACTTACATAAACAGCCTTCTCTTTACCAATCGGCTCCGGGAAGGCATCTTTCATTTCATTCCCGGCCTTGGCAGCTTCGTACACCCTCGTCCCGTCCGGTAGTTTTCCGATGGTAACCGTCCCACTCCGGCGCAGTGTACCGGTGTCTACCGGGGTTTCGTCTATGGCTTCCGTGAGTATTGCTTCTGCCCCGATCCGCAGGGCTTTCAGGCCAGCTTCATTTGCTAGTTTTACAGCTTCTTTTGTCCTCCATCTGCTCCGTTTTGCCATTATACAGCACACTCCCGATGGTTTTCTGTGCCATTTAATCCAGGGACGGTAGAAACGGCAATAACCGGCCACTCTCTACCGTCGTATTCCAGCAGATCTCCGGGCTTGACCGGCTCCTTACAAAAGACCCGGGCCTCGGATACTACTTCGTGGCCTTCCTTATCACGCACAAGCCGACGCTTGCCTTCCCAGCGGACTTTAATTTCCTGCTCCTCCGTCTCCGGCTCACCATACATATTCAAACCGACAACCCTTTTCCAGGTAGCGGTCTGGTTAAGATACCCTGTTATCATGTTATAAAAACACCACCCAACAGCCAGGGCCTTAACAACTCTTTTGCCTCCTGGCTTAACAAACCTTTGCCGGCACCAGTGGAAAAAGTCTCACTCATATTGCCCAGGGCAAAGGACTGTACTCCTTCCTGCTGGAGTTTCCTGCGCTGGCTGTTGCCACGTTCCAGCAGGGCTAGGGCTTCCTCGCAGCAGGCCTGTCTTACGGCTTCAGGCACCTCTTCATCAGGATACCGGGGAAAAGCCAGGACCTGTTCCTTATCAGTCTTGCATCCCGCTAAAACCTGCCGGTCTATCATTCTTGTTGCTTGCTGGAGAGCTTTTTCTTTGTCTGCTTCGACTGTCCCCTCCCAGGCTTCGCTGTGGAGGCGTCCTGCAAAGTATCCGTTTGCGTATTCGATTGTGCAGTAGCTTCTTGACATTTAGCCTCCGCCTCCTTTTTCTTGTGCTCTTCTTCGGCCTTAAGTCTTCTCATGCGCTGGAACGCTGATAAACTCATTCATATCACCTCTTAAATTAGCAGAGGGGAGACATGCTCCCCACTGATTATGCAATCTTAAACGTGAACTTCACAATGCGAATAGCTTTGGTTTCATATACTCGCTTCCAGTTAGTGCCGGTAGCAAGCTCCGTATTAGTCGGGAATACGTCCGCAACACTGGCTTCGGTCCACTTGACGCCCCTTGGATGCAGGATGAAGATGCGCCTGTTGATCAGGTAATCCTCACCGGAGCTGGCCAGGCTGTCCCGGTCAATCTCAGTCGGGATAATCCTGGGATGGGAACCGTTCCCCAAGGCAACTGCTCCTGCCCCAAACAGGTATACTGTGGCCACTTTTGTACCGGTATCAAAAGGAGCTCCGTCATCCACCACAACACGCTTGTTCATAAAGTAAGGTACCCTGACATCCTGTTGGGATTCCTGGACATATTCAATCAGGTCGTTCTTGGCCAGGTAAGCCTCTACGGCTGAGTGCATCATAACACCAGTCAACAGATCCTTCGCATCACCCAGCTTCTGTACAGCATCAATGAAAGTTGATCCACTAATCAGCTCTGCTCCTCCAGTCAAAGCGCTGATGTCATGTACTAGGTCGGCCATAGATGCCGCCTTGAATACGCCGTCTAGAGTAGCCAGCAGGACTTTTTGCATGTCCCGCTGCCAGTAGGCTGCCACCAAGTCTCCTATTGCCCTCATAGGATCGTCTCCAGACAGCAGAGCAGAGAGACCGTTTGCTCCCCAGGCCCTGGCACGGCCGTGTTTCCTGGCAACGTCTTTGTCGGAGCCGATTTTCCCAGGAGTAAGCGCCCCATCATCCTTCATAATCTCAGAGTCACCGGTCAGGTCGTTCCAGAAAGGCATGTTCACCAGCGTATTAGGCCCGCTGGCCAACTGGTCAAACTCAGCCAGGTTCTGAACAATACCTGACTGGATTAGTGCGGACAGCTCCATAGTCCGTTGAATCACGTAAAGGTTAAACACATCAGGCTGAATTACATCAGCAATTCTGGTTATAGTCACCTTTCATCACCTCATAAAATTTATTTACCTCCCGCCTCTGCTTTCATCCTTGCAGCTTTAGCAGGATCCTCACGCAGGATTTTCCCCTGTAGCGTGAGGTTAAAGGTTTCCTTTTTCCACGGATTCACTTCGGTATTATTGGCACCGGGCGGGTTTGTGCCGCTTCCTACTTTGCCGGGGTCTCCGAAGAGATAAGGATCAGATTCCTTGATTGCCTTGAGCTGGTCATCTAGACCAAGGAGTTGCTCACCGTCCAGCTTTACCTTCTCCATGTCAAGCAGTGCTTTTACAGCTTTTACATTTTTAGCTTTTGCAGTTGTGAGCGCTCTTTCCACAGCAAAGTCAAGCTGCATCTGGGCAAACTTGGTCTGCCATTCTTCAGCTGCTTTTTTATTGTCTGCCTGTAGTTGCTCAATCTGCTTCTTGAGTTCCTCACTGGTGCCTGCTGCCTTTTTCAATTCCTCAAGCTGCGTGTCTCGGGCCTGCAGGTCTGCCTCCAGTTTCTTTTTGGCCTCCGCTACCTCGTTATACTTGTCTTTGGGTATCATGTATTTAGGCAGCTCTTTGTTAATGTCTGCAATCACGCCGTCCAGTTTCCCTTCTTCGATTCCGGCTTTTTTGAGTAGTTCTTTTAACCAATCCATTTACAATTACCTCCCATAGCATATTTATACAGGTTGCTCCCTGTTAGGAGTTGCGTTCAGTTATACCCCGAACCATTAAAGTGGGTAGTTAAACAGTTTAACGTCTTATTCGGGACGTAATAAAAGCGCCTTTAAACGGCGCTTAATTGCTGCGTGTTTTGCTTATGACCTAAATAGCTTAATATAAAATCCTCATTCTCCTTGCTGTAATATTCATATTGAGGATACCATTCAAAGAAGTCTTTATTGCTCTTACTGCTATTGCAGCTTTTACAAGACGGAATAATGTTCTTGTGAGTATATTCCCCTCCTTTGCTTAACGGAACAAAATGCTCCTGGTGCAATTTCAGTCTCTGCGTATTTGCAAAACAAAACCCCTGGTGTATAATCTAACCAGAGGTGTTTTTATGAATGATATGGAATGGTATATGCCACAAGACAAACTTTCCGTTCATGTAGGCATAAACCACCGAATTGGTTTAGTCTGTAAACAAGGCTTAATCCCCTCATTAATCCGGCTTGGCAAAGAGCATACCCGCCTGTTTTGGAAAGAATGTGGCTTCCCTTACTACAACCCTAGGTCAGGAACGAAAATAAGATTTGGCTATGCCCGGTGGAACCCCGAGCTGAACTGCTACTGCTACCAAAGCCGGATACCTATTCCGATGAAGTTTAATGACCCCAAGATATATGGGATCGCTGTGGAAGGTGTGCCAAAGCCGGAGAAACCCAAAAAGAAAAGCACCTGAACAGGTGCTCACTTTTTTATGCTTGAAATAGTCTCAAATACCAGATTCCCATCTTCGTCCAGCTCGCGCACAATAGCCAATTCTGCTTTTTCTTTAGCAACTGGCTGGTGTTCTTTGTTTAAATAATATATCTCGCTACGCACCCCTCCGTTAGGGGTACTGCCTTTATGAATTTCCTTTGTAATCATAATCCAAGCCCCCTTAATACATCTGCGCGATGCGGGAAGTTTGTTTCAAAATTTTGCTTATCTAGGATAAAATCTGCAACCGAATCAGCAAAATCTTCAAGATTAGATTTTGCCTGTTCAGCATAGCCTGATACATATTGCTTCTTGCTTATATTATAATCCTTTTTCATGGCTTCAGTCCAGTCTTTGCCTGCAGAAAATACTTTGTTCGCGAGATTTTTCCCGAGTTCCCTATCTAAATTATGCCCCATTTCATGTGCCATCGCACTTGGAAGATAATCAATAACATGCTTTTTAAGCTCATGTCCGTTTTCGTAAAAATGGATCTGCCGGTTTCCTCCTGTGGCAAACGATCTAAAGCCAGGAATATTGTAAACCTTTTCCCAGTAAGTATCATCGGGATTGCGATAATCTAGTATTTGCACTTCATCTATAACTTTCCTTAATCGCTCTGGCATTTTCTCCAATGTATTAACAATTTCTTTTGCCGTTATATGCTGCTTGGTTGCATCCAGATCTTTTGGCACTATCACTTTAGTATGCCCAACTGTATTAATAATAACATTTCTTACAACATCGCCTTTAAGTGTATATCCCTCTTGCTCATGTGACTCTATGCCCTTTGGATGCTGTTCCAACTCCCTCCCAAGTTCCTCAATCTCTTCATCCAGGTCAATATGCAATCCATAAGCATGACGGCAATTCGGATGAAAAAGTCCGGCAGCTTTTGCCTCTTCCAGTGTTGGATATCCCGGTGTCTTTCCTGTAATGCTCAATATCTTTCCCTGCCAGGGCAGGCATTTTTCGCAAGCTCCCCGGTGGGTACTCACCTTCACTAGATCATGCCCTTGTTCAACCAGTCGGTTGGCTGTTCCCTGCAAATGTGCCTCCATTGTGGTGGTCCTTGCCACCATCTCAGCATAGGTCCGCATATTCCAATTGCGGTTGGCCGCATCCTTGAAACCGGTCACCCCGTGCTCAGCCAGTTGTTCACGGTAGCGCTGCGCCACCTGTTTCCAAGTATCATAGCCTACTACGCTTCCCCGAATATTTTCCAAGGCTAAGGACCTGTAAATATCTGTCGCCCGCCGGCCAATAACTTGAGCCACATGATCCAGACTTTGAAAAGTATTCTCCGCCAAAATCTGTGCTGCCTCTTGATGGATAGCGCCAAAACCGGTTTTGACGCTAACACCGGCATCCTTCAGCATAGCATCAGCCGAATACAGGCCTTGGGAGTATACCCGCGGTATCGCTTCTTCACACCAAGTCCTGTTACCAGCCCGTAAGTCGGTCAAAATGGACTCAATGTTTTTCTTCATCTGGGCTAGATATTCAGTCTTATTACCCCGCAGCAGAGCTCGGTTCAGCTGGTCTAATATTTCCCGCTCAGCCTGCTCATAGAACTTAACCAGCCGCTCCACCTCGGCCTCACTGAAACTCCTTACATCTTTCGGCATTATTCTTCACCTGCCGCCGGCGATAGTGTTACGGTTGGTAATTGCGTATTCGTCTCTCCCGTCTGTTCACCCCGGATGCGCTCTATTTCTTCCTGAAGCGCCTGCCCCTCAAGGCCATACAGCCGCCTCAAAGAGCTTTCAAGGCTGGTTAGGCCGGCTGTGTAACGCTGCGTCTCATTTTGTGTAGTTTCAACGTCATCATCAGGCAAACCATCATTCCAGGTGATGTGAATATTCTCAAGTTCTACTGCTCCGGCCATGCCCTGGGCTTTCTCAAGCAATGACGCCAGCCTAAGTACCTTTTTCAGTGCAGGGTCAAATCGCATCCTTATACGGTTTACTTTTGCCAACGGAGCAACCATCAACCTTCTCAATGCTGATCCGCTTTCAGCCAGCCCTTGTTTAAGTTGGCCAAAAGCCGCTGCACTTGTTTCACTCAAAATATAGAGTTGTTCCATAAGTAAATCAATTTCCTTGAATGCTGCTTCCAACTGGCCATCCCAGGTAACATATCCGGGAGGCTGTTCCCCCTGTGACACAGGAAAGTATTTACCGCCACCCCGGTATCCCCACTGCCCGGTCGCCGGGTCCTGCTCAAGTGCAATATCTGGGCCGTACATGTTGGGGTCCGCATGTTTATCCAGGATACGGCTAATTTGCGCCACACGGGTTTCAAGCTCCTGAATGATGCTATTCAAGTCTGAGTAATCGTCCAGGCCGGTCACCCGGTCGGTGGTAAGGACATTATTGACCGGCACGATAAGGAATTCATTAACGCCGGTTTCCTGCTCATCCCTGTTTTCCTCTGCGGAAATAACGCCGTCTTTGAGCAAATACGTTATTGTCGTCAGTTTCCCTCTCTCGTGAATTTCTGCTTTCAGGTGGTTCAGTTTCCTTGTGCCAATCAAAGTTTTTTCTTCTGTTTCGTAGGTATAAGCTAAAACGTGCGCCACAATGTCCTTGATATTGTCCGGCTTCGCCACCGGGAACCATATTGCCGGCTGCTGGCCTTCGATTATAGCTCGGCCATCATAGCGAACCTTGAAAAGTCCCGTGCCATATCGGCTTACATCAAGGGCAACCTCATAGGCCACATTCATAAGGCCGTTATCCTCAATGATGCGCTCAACAGTCTGTTGCTCTGGGCTGTCTTTATCACCGACTGTAATCATTGGCGGTTCTCCCAGCAACAGGTCCGCAAACAGCAGCGCCAGCCGCTTGTGCCAGTTCAAAACTATTTCCAGGGTTGCCTGCTGGTCCTCCCGCAAAAGCCGTATCCAGTCCTGAAATACCTGCTCATGCTTGCCCTCGAACAGTAGCTTGTTTTGCGCATATCTCTCCAGCCGCTCTGCCTCTGTTGGCGGGGGCCAGGGCTTGCCTGGTTGCAAAAAATCTAAACTTGTTAACAAATCTTATCACCTTCCTTACCAGCCGGGAGGTTTGTCTACCGGGCCTCTTGCAGTGTGTATCATATCTTCACTCAGGGCATACCTACAAGAATCCAATGAATGATTGTCTTTGTCCGGGAACTGACTTTTTACAATGCCATTACGGTCAGTTTCCAAAGCGTAATTGATAAATTCCTTGGCTGCCAGTGGGCACCGCTCCGGGTCAATAATGATGGCCTCCAGGTCCTGCAGGAACTTGATGCCGAATTCTACACTCCCCGGACCTTTCTTTGCGCCTTTGATTTTCATTCCGAAACTTTTCAGTTCAGCAATACTCTTCGGCTCTGCGCTGTCGGCTATGGTCCATACATCGTTATACCTCTGCGCCTTTTCCCAAAACTGCCGGTTGAACAGATTCAGACCGCTAATTTCAGTAAACAGGTACAACCTTCGACGTTTCCGGTCGTAGTGCATACGTTCAAAGCACAGCGGGTCCACAGCATACCCAAAGTCAAGGCCCTGCCGGATACGGTCAAAGACTGCAATCTCATCCTGGGTAATAAGCCGCAGTTCCACATTCGTAAATACCTCAAGGCCAGTTCCAACCTCTTCCCCAAGGTACTCATGCCGGTATGCTGTCTCGTTGACTTTCTTAAGGTGTTCAGCATCAGCAAGGAACCTTTCACCCAGCCACTCCGGCGGCACGTCCAAATACGTTGAGTGATGAACCCTCCGACCAGGCTTTGATATCTTTGCCTCCTGGTTCACCCATGAACGTCCTGATTTTGGCGGGTTGTACGAAAAGAACACAATACGTTTCTTGTTCTCGCCCCTGAATAGTGACTGCAGGATGTTGCGTATCTCATCCATGCTGGCAAACTGATCCAACTCTTCAAACCAAGCGTATTTGATATAGCCCTTGCCCAGATTGATGGATTTCATCTTCTTCGGATTGTCTGCAGCCTTGAAAACTATCTTCTGGCCAGTTGGCAGATAAACTATCTGCATTGGACTTACCAGAAACCTAAAAAGATGGGCTATGCCCATCTTTGCAGCAGTCCATTCGAATTGACCGAATACGGTATCTCGCAGCTCGTTCTGATACCGGCGAAACACGACGGCGTTGGCATCTGGATCCTTGATAACACCTAATAGAATCTCTATGCTGATGAATGTTGACTTTGTACTGCCACGACCACCTTTTAGCCAGTATTCATCATAAAGCTCTGCCTTGAGTTCTCTGTGGATTTCATAAAATGACGGTGCAATGAGCTTAGACAGTTTAATCTTCGTCATTTATATCATCCACTATCTTGACGGCCATTTCGCCAGACAGATTAAGATTATCTGTTAATAGTCCAAATCTTTTTGCAAGAAGTTCTGCGCATTTATTGGCATCTTTTATTGAGATTTGTTTTTTAATTGTTCTGGCTTCGCTCTGGTAATCACCGACATTTTCCACTACCACAACCTCTTCGTATAACTCCATTCTCATACCTTTTGTGAGATACTTTAAAACTTCCTCGGCAGTGGCAATTTCTTTACTCTGGATTTCATCCATGAGTTCTTTAATGCGCTTTTTTATATATTCTTTTTCGAGTAATCTTCTTCCATTTGCCTCTGCAATTACTTTGTTTTTAGCTTTATATCCTGCATTAATATAAGACTGACCAACAAACCCGGTTTTGACATATTCTAAGCAAAATTTTTCTTGCAAAGGAGACAGCCTTTTCATTTATCCTGCCCCCTTCATAAATCTTATATCGTCATACTTATGTTGCTCAATATGACAGTTTTTACATAAGCACATCCCATTATTAGAATCAATTCTACCTCTTGGATAATCAGCCCATCGGATAATATGATGAGCTTCTAAGTTTTCCTTTGAGCCACATAATTGACATTCCTCTATACTAAGTATGTTTTTAATCCATTTTTTAACCCTTGGGTCATTTCTGTCAAAAGGATGAATCCCATTGTCGTTAAGTAATTCTTTTAAAAAGTCCATCCGCAATAAAGCTTTTAGTATCAATAATGCAGCTTGTTTTCGGTAAATTTCATAATCACCAATAAGTAAAGCCAGACTGGTTATAATCCAACTCTCCGGATTATCTACTAGATGAAAATTCTCCAACTTAAAAGCATATGCATTTTTAAAATTAATAATATTTGCCACTCTCACCACCTCCCTACATCACCGCCTCCCCCCCCTGGCGTCATGTGATGTTTCTATACCCACGTTGAGCCATAATATGCTAAAATAATTATAGGAAGGGGGAATGTGCCTTATGGAACATATTTTCCTTTCCCTGCGCTCAAGTAGGTTACCACGGCGATAGTCGTGCCCTACTCATTCACCAGGTTGGCCGCATCCGGGCTTGTGAATGGGCCAGTGCCGTTGGTCTGAGCTAATACCGATGTGGAAACCCAGGAGACGGCAAATACCTCCTGGGTCTTTCATTTTTAAGCGTGAAAAAACTGCTCAACTCAATATCATAATACTACATTCATTGCTTTTCAGGCTTGCAGAAAACTTGCAAGTTTTATACGGCATATTCTTCCTCAGTATCTTCTTTGGTCTTTTTACATATTTCATGTAAGTTTGCTCTAACCAAGGCTTCTGCAAAGGGCGGCGGTACTGCATTTCCACATCTGGCTACCTGTTCCGCTTTCGGGTATCTGTTCCCCTTATCATCCCGGTCAATTACATAATCTGTAGGGAAACCCTGAGCGTTGAATAACTCTCGCGGCTCCAACATCCTCATTCCAATATCAACAATTTGATAGTTTAAGCCTGCCACCACTACCAAACCAAACCTGTCTTTACTGACTACTGTTGGAAGTGGCTCGTTAATCTTGCTCCCGATACTTGTACCGTAATAATGTGTTAGAAAAGCTCTAACCTCTCCAAAATGATTACCCCCAGCAGTTACCGTTTGCAGTGGTTCTGTCACTGGCTGGCCGTAATTGGTCCCTTTTAGCTTAACTAAATGACTAGTAACAAGCGCATATCTTGGGTTAGTGCCAATCGTTAATATTGGCCTGTCTATCGTTTGCCCTCTGGCTCCGTCACCTGAATAGCTATGGTATTGAGCAAGAAATGGCGCCATGATGGACCCTTCCTTCGAGAGTATAAATGGCTCTTGATTCTCGATAATAAACTTTTGCACTCCCTTGGCTATTCGTTCCATTGTTTTTTTGGCTAGAGGCCGGACAGCCTTCAAGCCATACTTTGCTTTGATTTCTTCTGCCGTATCAAATATGCTTGGGCATGGTTTAGTCCAGTCCAGTATCTCTACCGCCGTTCGCCAGGGTTTCAATCTACCACTTTTGACCTCTGGATTATTTGGGTCCCCATGTGTCGGCTTCGGCCACCTAATCGGTTGCCCATCACATCTGGCAACCATAAAGAATCGCTTTCGGCTAGTCGGCGCGCCATAGTCACAAGCCCGTAGCTCCTGAAAATCAACGTGATAACCGTGACGCTTCAGTGCATTTACAAAAGCGTTAAATGTCTTGCTTTTCTGTCTTGGGTCAGGGTAACCATCTGGCGTTAATGGCCCCCATGTCTGGAACTCCTCCACATTCTCAAGCATAATCACCCTGGGCCTAACCGTTGCCGCCCACCTCACGGCCACCCATGCCAAGCCCCGAATGTTTTTGCTTAAAGGCTTACTGCCTTTGGCCTTTGAAAAGTGAGTACAGTCCGGTGACAACCAACACAGGGCAACCGGCCTGCCTCTTGTGACCTTTCGAGGGTCCACATCCCAAACACTTTCACACAAGTGCTCAGTGTTAGGATGGTTAGCTCTGTGCATGGCTATCGCCATTGGGTCATGATTGATTGCTATGTCTACCGGTCTACCGAGCGCAAGTTCTATACCTGTCGAAGCGCCACCGCCACCTGCAAAATTATCAACGATAAGCTCCCTCATTCAATACCACCCCAATCTTTCCGCTACTCCATAAACAAACCCCGTCCTATATCGATGGAATGTACTCTCATCAACATTGAGTACTTTGGCCATTTCCCGTGCTGTCATATCAAACCTATTCCGCCCCTGCATCTGTGCTGCCAGTTCCACGGGAGGCTGCCAGTCTATTGCCAGGCCATACTTCACCCATATGACACGTCGCCCTTCCTCCTTCGCCCTGTCATACGTATCTTGGATGGCCTTCATGATGCGTTCCATTTCACGCAGCAACACACTATCCGCCAGCTTCGTGGCCCGGCGCTCTACTATGCTGGTTCCAGCGTATCTCTCGCCGACTACCGCCCCATATGCCTCCTGCCGACCAGCCAGGATTATATCCCGCCGCAAGTCCTTTATTGCTTGCAGTGTATCATAGTACGCATGTATTTCTGCCTCTATGTGCCTGTATGTTGCTCTTTTTAACTTCATCTTGACACCTCCCGCCCGATGTGACAGAATATGGTTAGGATGTGCTCCTGCCACTGGCGGGGGTGTTTTTTTATGTTTATCTCGAGTTTTCAATGAAACCTCCTCAATATCACCTTGTACAGCAACGTCAATGTCAAACTTATTGCCGCCGCTACGAGATTAGTTTGTATAGCCCCATTTCTACCAACCCCCACCTCCAAATCATCTTATATTTCATTAAGCAACATCACAAGGAAGACAGCAGTACAATACGACTACCGGCACACAGATGGAGAGTTATTCTCCTGCGTAAGACCCACCCTTGAAGCCTGCAGACAGGCAAAGGAAAACTGGATCAGCAAGAAGGAGGCACAACGATGATAGCCACGAAGGAAGCGGAGCGCAACACCCTGGAGAAGATCAGAAAGATGGTCGCCGAGCTTGGCGAAAACAGCTACCTGGCAGCAGCATTCACCGGAGCCTTTGAGATTGCTGAGCGAAACATCGACGACGACGCAGCCTACACCACGCAGTATTACATCGACCAGGCGCACACAGCCGAGGGAAAGTACCAGAAGCAATTACAAGAGATGAAGACTGCCAGACAGAATGATCAAAATAAGATTAAGTTGATGCAGACCAACATCGAGGACCTGAATAAAGAGATCGAGAGACTTCAAACCAAACTCGCCGACATCCTCCAGAAAGAGGAGTACTGGAGAGTAAAAGCCACGATGCAGGAATCCATGATCCTTACCCTGAAGGCCAAACTTTACGACTACATGACGGCGGTAAAATAAGACCGCCGGTACCCTCAAGCCTGCCGCCTCCACGCGGCGCGGGTGGATAACCAACCAGGAGCAGGCAGAATACCGAAAAGGAGGAACGAAAATGAGTTTTGCGATTTTTAAATGCCACAAATGTGGATGCGAGGTGAGCACCCTCAACGGCAAGGAGGTTCGTGTCATTTGCCCTGATTGCAACGATGGAGAACCGGTTGTAATCGAATTTAACCGCATGAGTAACTTTTTAGACCTTTTACGCAGCGGAGAAGAAATCGACTGCGACTTGATTATTGGAGGGTGCGGCATGCCGGCATCATTTGTATGGGACGAAGACTGCAGAATAACCGACTACGGCATAGAGAAGTACAAAAGCATTATGGATGCAGAATACACCAGGCTTGAGAATGGCAACATTGAAATTCACTGCGAAGACGCAGAGCTCGGAGAAGACTTCTGCTGGGCGGCAGCTGGATACATCGGAGAAAAAGAGTTTAATCGCATATTTGGAGAGGAGAAAAACAAAATGAACAAAATACACTTATCCCCTGAGTTTCACAGGCAGATGGAACAAATACGCAGCATACAGCAAATCATTTTCAATAAGGATACCATGGGCGAGCTTCCACCATTGACCCGCCTTTTATTCATAGGGTTATGGTGCATAGCAGGTAGGGAAGGACGCCTGGAGGACAAACCAAGGAAAATCAAAAAAATGATAATGGGGTACGATGATGTAACCGCCAGCCAGGTTGACGAAATGCTGCAGAAGCTGCACGATAACCGCTTTATCGTGCGCTACCATGCAGATGGCAACAGTTATATCCAGATTATGAATTTCAACAAATACCGGAATCCACTCTCCTGTAAGAAGTCAAGCCAAATACCACCACCGAAATTTCAATAGGTATTTTACAGGTGGATGAGGTTATAGTATAATAACATGGTATAGGCACCGTGCAGGCACCAAAAGGGCACAGTAAAAGCACGGTGCTTTCACGATACATGGCTTTATTTTTAGGAATAGGAGGTGCCTGGTTATGGACAAAAGAGCTGTATATGTTTTTAGATTTCCGGAAGAGAAGGACTTCACCGGAATAGCGCTGGACGTACACATTCACAAAGAGAGCCTCCGATTTTTTGACACCAACAGAGGCCATGAGATACCAGGCAAGGTAACCGAGGGAACAGAGAAGGACTTCACCTTCACATCAACAGGAGCTATACCGGGAGAATGGCAGTTCAAGGTACTGACAATTTTCAAACAAAATAATTGTTAAACTCAAAAATAGACAATAATATGAGAATATGAGACAATAGAAATAACTGAAATCAAGAGGAATAACCTCAAGATAAAGTTTGGTGATAGAGTGGGAGTAAAAAAGAAAATACCCCTAAATCCTTAAAACTCAATTGATGAATTAGCATAATTATGATAAAATTATGCTATACTAATTAAGGGGTGGTATTATGCCGCATATTAGACCAGTATCAGATTTAAGAAATAACTTTGCCGATATATCGAGAATTGTTCATGAAACCGCTGAACCGGTATTTCTTACTAAAAATGGCTATGGCGATATGGTTGTCATGAGTATGGAAGCCTATGAAAAGTATAAGTTGGATATTATGATTTATGAAAAATTAAAAGAAGCTGCATTGGAAGCAAAATCAACAGATGCTAGATATGATTTTGATGAAGTATCTAAAGAAATGAGGGAAAAACTGATTGAAAAGCTATAAAATTAGCATGCTTCCTACTGCAAAGGTTGATTTGGCAGATATGATTGATTATCTATCCCAATTCTACCAAAGCACAGCTATAAAACAATATGATAGAATCATTGACAAAATCAATACTTTGAAAGAATTTTCCTTGATGTGTGAAGAATATCCAATAGATATAATGGGTTTTCGATATCGAAAAATGGTAGTTGATAAATACCTGGTATTTTATGTTGTGTTAGAAGATACGATTGAAATTCACCGAATTATCAATGCCAAAATGGATTTAACCAGGGTTATAAAGTGATGAGATAGACTGGCATTAAAAGGAAGTACCGTCTGTGTTGGCGGTACTTTTTCATAGTTGCCAGTTATCAGTGGCCAGTGGCTAGCACCTAGTACCTAGCACCTAGTACCTAGCACCTAGTACCTAGCACCTAGCACCTGCGACCTGTGATTTAATATCTGCGATCTGCCGACTGCGATCTGCGGAAGCAAAAGAACCGTCCCCATGCTTCCATGCCCATGCTTCCATGCTTCACACCCATGCTTCCACTTGCCCATGCTTCCACTTGCCCATGCTTCCATGCTTCTGCTTCCGTTTTGACAAGCCTGACCCCGTTATGATGCGGTTTAAAAAAAATTCTGAAAATTTATCAGGAAAACAAAAATTAAACATTTTTTAAAACACTCCTTCCCACATGCCGGTGATATGATTGATATAAATTATACAGAAAGGAAGTGTTGGTGAATGTCGGGTATCAAAGAGAAAAGACCTAGTTTTGGAGGGGCATTATTTGTTATTCTTTTCCTATGTGTTGCCATGTTTGTACAAATTTTTGTCTTACATGCGGATTGGGTCACACATATCACTTTGATTCTTGCCTCTGTGGTGGCAGCCATCGTTGCAATGATGTCGGGCTATACATGGGATGACGTTCAGGAAGGAATCCTCTATGGCTGCCAAATAGCCATGCTGCCTATGCTGATCTTGATGATGGTAGGGGTTTTGATTGCGTCATGGATTCCAGCGGGCACAATACCCACTCTGATCTATTACGGACTTAAGATTCTATCACCTTCTGTATTTCTACTTACCGTTTGTTTTGTATGCTGTGTTGCATCCCTTGCCACAGGAAGCTCATGGACAACGGGGGCAACCTTTGGGGTGGCTTTCATGGGAATAGGTTATGGGTTGGGAATTCCTGCGCCTATTACCGCAGGAGCAGTTGTCTCCGGAGCAATATTCGGCGATAAGATGTCACCATTGTCAGATTCTACTAACCTGGCAGCCGGTGTGGCTGAAGCTGATTTATTTGATCATATAAAAAGCATGATTTACACCACGGGGCCTGCTGTACTTATTTCACTGGCTCTGTATGGAATAATGGGAGCAAAATTCTCGGGAGGAACAATAGACACAGCGCAGGTTGATGCCATCTTGACCGGTTTGAAGGAGAGTTATTTCATCAGCCCTATTACTTTAATTCCACCAATTTTGGTTATAGTTTTAGCGGTACGTAAGATGTCGGGGCTGGCTGTCATGATCATAGCTTCCCTGGTGGGTGGTGCATTTGCAATGATCTTCCAGGGGTACAGCCTGGCAGATGTTCTTAACTTCATGAACTATGGTTTTACTTCAGAAACAGGAATAGAGGCTGTAGATAAACTGTTAAGCCGCGGAGGTCTCCAAAGCATGATGTGGACCATTTCGTTAGGTTTTATTGCTCTGAGCTTCGGTGGAATTATTGAGAAGACAAGGATGCTGGAAGTGCTGTTAGATAAGATTTCAGGCCTGGTCAGCAATGTAAAAGGCTTAATAATTACCCATGTACTTTCCAGTATAGCCGTGAACCTGTTCTCCGCCAGCCAATACATGGCCATAATTATTCCCGGGCGAATGCTGGTGCCCGCCTATAGAAGATTAAATCTGCTGCCCCAGGTTTGTTCCAGGACATGTGAGGATTCCGCCACAGTTACATCACCTCTGGTACCATGGGGGCTATGCGGTGTTTACTTTACCGGGGTCCTGGGCGTAGCAACCGTGGAATATCTTCCCTACGTGTTCCTGGCATATTTGGCACCAATCATTGCGATTATTTATGCCGTAACCGGAAAATTCATGTTCAAGGAAGGAGAAATCACGTCTGTTAAGACTTACCATGACGGTGAGAAAGAAACTGCATAATTGATTTAACAATATATCTTCGGCAAGTTTAGTCAAGGGACATTCTTTCTTGCGGTTTTATAACTGCAATGAAGACTGTCCCTGACTATTGAATCATATGATATCAGGATTGTTTTTTTATCCTAACTGTTAGGGGGTTAAACATAGAAATGACCGTTAGAGCAGACAGGTATATTAATCGTGATAGAGTAATTGAACTACTTACACAGTTGGTCGAGATTTATAGTCCGTATTTTCGTGAGAAAGAAATCATGGAGTTTGCTTATAACTGGTTCCGGGAAAGGGATATCCCGGCTGAATATCATCGTTATTATGAAAAAAGGATAACAAATTTTAATGGAATCAATGTGGTGGGGAGAATTAAGGGGAATGAAAAAGGTCCCAGAATCCTATTGAACGGCCATATGGATACGGTTGAAATTTGTGAAAGCTGGACAAAGAACCCGCTGAAAGCCACCATAGAAGGAGACCGGCTTTACGGACTAGGCTCTCTGGATATGAAATCCGGTTCGGCCGCCATAATGCTGGCCTTAGAAGCATTTATCAATACCGTTAAGGATTTTAACGGAGAGATACTCTATACCCTGGTATCCGATGAAGAAGGGCCCTATGGATTGGGAACTGACGCTATAATTATGGATGGTATGGCTGACGGAGTGGATGTGGCCATAGTACCTGAGCCCAGCAGCGGATTTACCGGAGTTAGTTTTCCGTGCCTTTGCCTCGGAGCCAGGGGAGGATGGAATTATACGGTGGAATTTACAGGGAAATCGGCCCATGCTGCAAACCCGGAGCAGGGTATCAATGCAGTTGTGGAAGCAGCCAGGGTTATGATGGAGTTAAAGAATTCAAAGTTGATAACAGATGAAAAATTGGGTACGGGGTCAATTTGCATAATCAAAGCGGAAGGCGGAGGAGCTGTCTGCAGTGTGGCAGATAAAGCTTCTTTTACGGTATTCAGACATGTGGTCAGGGGGGAAAGCCGGGAATGCCTGGAGGAAGAGCTGCAGGAAGCCATTAGACGGGCGAATATTAAGGGCACTGCAGTCATGAAATTCAGGGATGCACCCCATCCACAGAATGGAGGCTTTGAGCCGTATATAGTAGAAGAATCCCATCCCTACACACAAAAACTGCAGGAAAGCATCACGGCTGTGACGGGTAAGCCCGGCGAAATAGCATATTTCTCCAGCATAGGAGATTTTAATCATCTGGGGGCTAGGGCAAAACTGCCTACTTTTGTATTCGGCCCATGGGGAGAAAATTATCATACGGGCGACGAATATGTTTCACTGTACAGTGTCGTGAAGACGGCAGAGGTAATCTATGATTTTCTTTGCAGAACATTGTCATAATCATATTATATGAACCAGCAAATGCTGGTTCATATGCATGTTGGGGAAAAAATTGAAAAAAACAACAAGAAAAAAAGGTATAGAAAGAATTTGTCGAATATAAATCTATGGGTATACTCTAAAGCTGTCTTTATGGTGGCATGGGAAAGGGTGATGAATATGGGAGAGATAGACTTAGTCGTATATGATGGCACAGTGCTGACTATGGATGACAATAATACAATATGCAACTGGATAGCAGTAAGCCAGGGGAAAATAATCGACCTGGGAGATGGCGAAGGGTATAAAAAATATTTGGATTATGCCAATGAAGTCCTTGATTTAGATGGGAAAACCGTGCTGCCGGGCTTTTATGACAGCCATGTCCATCTGGTACAAACCGGCCTGAATATGCTGGATGTGAATTTGAGCAATGTAAAAAGCATAAACGAATTGCTTGTGCTGATAGAAAAAAAGGCCCAAAATATGCCGCCCGGAAAATTGATTAGGGGTATAGGGTTTGACGAATTACGCCTTGAAGAACAAAGGATGCCCACCCGGTATGAACTGGATGAATGTGCGCCCAATAATCCCGTTTGGATCAACAGAGTGGAATATCATACAAGCGTTGTCAATTCCCTGGCCCTGCACCAGCTGAGTCTACCCTACAATCTTGAGGGCATAGCTAGGGATGAAAGAAATCTTCCTACAGGCTTGCTAACGGGAAAAGCCGGTGCTCTGGTTCGGAATCAAATCTTCAACACCATCTCTGACCAGACGAGGCTTAAGGCGGTTAATAAAGCCCTGAACAAGGCTGTTGAAAATGGGATAACTACATTGAATGCCATGGAAGGAGGTTTTACCTTCCATGACAAGGATGCGGAGATGATATTCAATAACAAAGAAGTTTTCCCAATAGATGTAGTATTGTTTTATCAAACTGTAAATATAGAGAAGATTCTAAATAAGAATTTGTCCAGGATTGGGGGATGCATATTCCTTGACGGTTCCTTTGGGTCAAGGACGGCAGCCTTAACCGAAGCCTACAGCGATGACTCCTCAACCAGCGGCGTCCTGTTTTTTAGCCAGGAGGATTTAAATGAATTTGTGTTGAATGCCCATACCAGTCACCTTCAAGTAACTGTTCATGCCATAGGTACCAGAGCCATAGAACAGATATTGAATGCCTATGAATATGCACAATCTATATATCCAAGGGAGGACCACCGCCACCGTATAGAACACTTTGAACTGCCGCTCGAAGAGCATATTGATAGGGCAGCCCGATTGGGACTGATACTCTCCATGCAGCCTGCCTATGAATATTTCTGGGGAAATAAGAACGGTATGTATGAAACAAGGCTGGGCCCAGAAAGGAGTAGAAGGACAAACCCCTTGAAGAAAATACTTGAGAGGAGAATCACCGTGGTAGGGGGCTCCGACAGTGATGTTACTCCCATGAATCCCATTCTGGGAATCCATACGGCGGTAAATCATCCTAAGGTCGAGTATTCCGTTGATGTCATGCAAGCGCTTAAATTCTATACCATAAACGGAGCAAAGGCTGTTTTTGAAGAAAAGCAGAAGGGAAGCATAGAAGTGGGAAAACTTGGAGATCTGGTAGTATTGGATCAAAATCCTCTAAAGGTAAACAAAGCCCATATTAAAGATATAAAGGTTATGGCAACCATTAAGGAAGGCAATATCCTGTTCATGAGATAAGGTTGTGATGGAATTGGCCAGGCTCGAAATATACATGCTGGGAAATCTGAAAATCCTGTTGAACGGTCGCCCTATTATCGATAAGATGAGCAATAAGGCCATAGGGATTCTATGCTATTTGGCTTTTCATAAAGGGAAGCCTATAAGCAGGGACAAACTGGCTTCTTTTTTCTGGGATTCCGGCAATATCGAAGCTGTACGGTATAATATGAGATATAATCTTTGGGCCTTACGAAAGACACTTATGGATGGCCATGACGGACACGAGCTTATCATCACCCAAAAGGACCGGTGCAAGCTCAACATGGATGGTCCGGATATATATGTGGATGTTTTCGAAATGGAGGACATGCTGAAGGCCATAAATCAAAGAGAAGAGTTCAATTCCTTAAAACAGCTGGAAAGAATAAAGAGCATATACCGGGGAGACTTTCTTGAAGGCTTTTATATCAAAAACTGTCCGGAATGGAATGACTGGATATTCTATGAACGGCAGAGATTTCAGAGAAAATATTTTGAAGTATTATGCCAGCTTACTTCGATTTATAAAAATCAGGGGAATTATTTTAAATGTATTGAAGTACTGGAAGAGATGTTGAGGCACAATCCCCTTCAGGAAGAATTGTATGTAGAGCTTATAAAGGTTTATCTGGAGTTGGGAGACAGGAAATCAGCTTTGAATCAGTATAAAAGGTGCTGCAGTGTACTAAGGGAAGAACTAAACGTGGGACCTATGGACAGTACTAAAAAGATTTATGAAGAGATAGTAAAATGTGATAAGCACCATGAAAGTTATTTACAGGAAAAAACACAAGAACACTCTTATAGCAATAAGGTTAAAATTTTTTATTCACAGGATAAAAATGTTCAAGGAGACATAATACAGAAAAGAGATAGAGGGAATACGCTTGTATTTAATACCGAATGCTATCCCATAAAAGTTTCCTATTATTGGATTTCCAGTTTAATTGAGGAAATCGTTACATCGGTATCGGATGAAATATTAGAAGAGATTCCCCAGCAC
Source organism: Bacillota bacterium (assembly GCA_013540605.1). Taxonomy (GTDB): domain Bacteria; phylum Bacillota; class Clostridia; order Ch29; family Ch29; genus Ch29. Next base: position 179,083 of record JABVCK010000028.1, on the reverse strand, counting down.
TATTGGATGGATTTAGCCCGGCTTAACTTAAGCGTACTTGATACTCTTGGCCTAACAGCTGTCGGCTATGAGTATTTATCGCCGGAAGTAGAGAAGAACAGAATTTTCAAGGCAATGGTTCAGGTTTTAAATCATCTATCAAGCAAATTAATAATCTGGATAGGGATCAAAAATTTCCATTGTATTGATGAGACATCAATTGAATTTTTAAAATTTGCATTGTTTAATGATAAAAATTCACGATTATCCCTTATACTTACAGGTGAACGGGAAGACTTTAGATTTCAGGAAATGGAGAAATATTTTTTAATAGAAATGTTGGATAAATGAAGTTTTGGTAGATAACAATATTAGACAAGGGGTGTGGCAGGATGAGCATCGATAAGGTTATGGAAGGGCTTATCAAGAAAAACAATTCGAAGATAGTAATGGTTGTTTTGGATGGGTTGGGGGATATACCGGACAGTGACTATGGCAACAAGACCCCCCTGGAATATGCTTCGACCCCAAATCTGGATATTCTTGCAAAGAGTTCGGTTTGCGGAAGGCATATACCTGTCCTGCCCGGGATAACACCCGGCAGCGGTCCGGGGCACCTTGGGATATTCGGGTATGACCCGATAGAGACGGTTATTGGCAGGGGGGTACTTGAGACGGTGGGTTTGGGGGTAGAACTCAAGCACGGGGATGTGGCTGCCCGGGCGAATTTCGCCACGCTGGATGAAAAGGGCATTATAACCGACAGACGGGCAGGAAGGATACCGACCGAAAAGAACCGGGAGCTCTGCGAAAAACTCAAGGAGATTAAGGAGATAGATGGAATTGAGGTTATAATAGAAGCGGGTAAAGGGCACAGATTTGTGGTTGTATTCAGGGGACAGGACCTTAATCCCGCCATAAATGATACCGACCCGCAGCACGAAGGGCTTGCGCCGTTAAAGGCCGAAGCCCAGAAGGAAGAGGCTGCCTTTACGGCAGGTATAATAAACAAATTTATTGAGAAAGCAAACGGCCTGATAAAGGATGAGCACCCTGCGAACGGCATACTGCTGAGGGGGATCTCTTCCAGGCCCCGTATCCCCGGTTTTAAGCAGAAATACATGCTGGAGGCGGCTGCCATTGCAGCCTATCCCATGTACAGGGGAATAGCGGACCTGCTGGGCATGACGCTTTTACCTGCTCCGGATTCTGTAGAGGGGCTGTTCGAAACCTATGTTGAGTTCCACAATAAATATGATTTTTTCTTTATACACGTTAAGGGTACCGACCAGGCCGGTGAAGATGGCGAATTTGAAACAAAGGTCAGCGTAATTGAAAAGGTGGACAGGGCCCTTCCGGTGCTGCTCGGCAAGCGCCCCAATGTGCTCGCGATAACGGGGGACCACTCTTCTCCCTGCGCCCTGCGTTCCCACAGCTGGCACCCCGTTCCGGTGCTGATAAATTCACCCTTCTGCGGGGCGGACAATACTACAAGGTTTACCGAGAACCAGTGCAATACAGGAGGTCTGGGTTTCTTCGAGAGCAAGTACCTCATGCCTTTGCTCCTGGCAAACGCCAGGAGGCTGGACAAATACGGCGCCTAGGGAAGCAAAGGGAAGCAAAGGGACGGTTCTTTTGCTTCCCCTTGTCTGGTATCCCCCTGTCTGGTATGTCTTTTATATAGCTTGTTTTTCCATGGCCCGACAGATCATGTCTCCGACCTGTGAAGTGGAGCCCGATCCTCCCAGGTCCGGTGTCAGCCTTTCTCTGTGCTTAAGGACTTCAGTAATAGAATCAATGATTATGTTTCCTTCTTCTCTATGGCCCAGGAAATCCAGCATGAGCTTGACAGTCCAGACCATTGCGATCGGATTCGAGATATTCTTTCCTGCAATATTCGGCGCTGAGCCGTGAACCGGTTCGAACATGGACGGGAATTCACGCTCGGGGTTAATGTTGGCCCCTGCAGCGAAGCCCAATCCTCCCTGAAGGGCTGCACCCAAATCGGTAAGGATGTCGCCAAACAGGTTTGAGGCAACTATAACGTCAAAATCCTCCGGCCGCTGAATCATGTACATTGATGTCGCGTCCACGTGGTAGGACTCGGTTTGTATGTCGGGATATTTCGCCGATACCTCCTTGAAAACCCTGTCCCAGAATACCATGCTGTAATTCAGGGCGTTGGATTTTGTAACACTGGTGAGCTTTTTCATTTTGTTTCTTTTCCCGGCGAGTTTAAACGCAAAATCCATAACCCTTTCGGTGTTGCGCCTTGTAAAAACGCTTGTCTGAAGTGCTACCTCATCCTGGCTGCCCTCTCTCTGGAAACCGCCTACACCCGCATATTCTCCTTCGGTATTCTCCCTTACAAACACCATATCTATGTCTTCAGGACCCTTGTTCTTTATCGGGCACTCCACATTGGGAAGAAGTTTAACCGGACGTAAGTTTATGTACTGGTTGAAGCCCTGCCGAATCCTCAGCAGAAGGTCCCTGAGGGAAATATGGTCCGGAACACCGGGGAATCCGACGGCACCGAGCAGTATTGCATCGTAGGACTTGAGCCTTTCAAGCCCGTCCTCGTCCATCATCTTTCCGTTTCTAAGGTAGTATTCACAGCCCCAGGCAAAATGGTCAAAGGCGAAACCCAAACCACCGTTGATGCTTGAAACTTTTTTCAGGACTTTGAGTCCTTCCTGCATAACTTCTTTACCGACACCATCGCCGGGAATTACTGCAATTCTATATTCCTTCACTATACCGCCTCCCTGCTGCTGTTCCTGTTTTCAAAATTGTATCAGATATGAAGTTTGTTTTCTATATTTTTTGCTCGGAGTGAAACAATATTATTAACCCTGCAGTTTATTTAATGTCAGGGGACAACCTTCTCCTGTTTAACGAACATTCATATCATAAACAGATAAAATCATACGTATTATTTCAGATAAATAAACGTATAGATTGTAAATTATTCGTAAATTCTATTGACACTGGTATAGGGCTTTGTTAAGATTAAAGAGACAACAAGCTTAATAGCGTTTCACTCATATAACTGCGGTAATAAGGTCCGCGAGTTTCTACCAGGCAACCGTAAATTGCCTGACTATGGGTGAAAACGGATTTGCATTTTTTGATACAAATCCGTGTACGGTAAACGTACCCCCCGTTAACAATGCTCTGCGGAGGTTTCACCCAAACCTTTGCAGGGCTTTTATGCGATAGGAGGGATTTTTAGTGAATAGTCCAAAAGTTGCTGTTGTGATGGGAAGCGATTCAGACCTTCCGGTGGTGGGAAGAGCTCTGGAAATACTGGACAAGTTCGGTATAGGCAAGGAGGTCAGGGTTATATCCGCCCACAGGACGCCCGGTATGGCCGTGGAATTCGCGGAAGGCGCCGAGGCCAGGGGCGTGGATGTGATAATTGCAGCTGCCGGAAAAGCAGCCCACCTCCCGGGAGTGCTGGCTGCCCTCACCACGGTGCCGGTTATCGGCATACCTGTAAAGTCGTCCACCATGGACGGTCTGGATTCACTTCTTTCGATAGTTCAGATGCCCAAGGGCATACCCGTAGCCACGGTCGCAATAGACGGAAGCGAGAATGCCGCCCTTCTTGCGGTACAGATATTGTCCCTTAAATACCCTGAGCTGCGGCAAAGGCTTAAGGATTACAGGAAACAGATGGCTGATGACGTTAAACAAAAGGACCTTGAGGTACGGGATAAACTAACATAAGGCAAAAATCAAGAAACGGAGGTTTGGCAATGAAAAAACTTGAGATGCTCTACGAAGGTAAGGCAAAGAAGGTGTTTGCCACCGAGGAAAGCGGCAGGTATGTAATTGAATACAAGGATGATGCCACAGCGTTCAACGGGGTTAAGAAAGGCACAATCGTTGAAAAGGGCATCATCAACAATGCAATGTCCGCATATCTGTTTGAATTGCTTGAAAAGGAAGGTATACCCACCCACTATATTGAGAAGATCGATGACAGAAACATGGTGGTAAAGAGCGTTGAGATAGTTCCGCTGGAAGTCCTTGTCAGGAATATCGCCGCCGGTTCCCTTTCAAAAAGGCTGGGACTGGAGGAAGGAACGGTGCTCCCGGTAACGGTGCTGGAGTTCTGCTACAAGAACGATGAGCTGGGAGACCCTATGATCAATGAATACCATATCGAGGCGATGAAGCTTGCCACCCCGGAAGAAGTGGAAAAGATAAAGGCTATGGCTTTCAGGATAAACGATATATTGGTCGAGCGGTTTAAGAGAGCGAATATCAAGCTGGTGGATTTCAAACTGGAGTTCGGAAGGTGCTGCGGTGAAATAATTCTGGCTGATGAAATATCTCCGGATACCTGCAGATTGTGGGATGCGGACACCAATGAAAAGCTGGACAAGGATAGGTTCAGAAGGGACCTCGGAAAGGTAGAGGAGAGCTATCATGAGGTACTGGAAAGACTGTTGGGGGGTAAATAGTATGTATTACGCCAGGGTATTCATTACATTGAAGAAAAGCATAGCGGACCCGCAGGGAAATGCGATAAAGGAAGCCCTTCTGTCGATGAAATACGATGGGGTTGAGGACGTGCGGATGGGCAAGCTGATTGAGTTGAAACTGGAGAACCCGACAAGGGAAGAGGCGGAAGAAAACCTCAAGGACATGTGCGAAAAGCTTCTGGCAAATACCGTTATTGAGGACTACTCTTACGAGATTCTGGAGGTATAGGGATGAAATTTGGCGTGGTTGTGTTTCCGGGTTCCAACTGTGATATTGACTGTTATCATGCCCTGAGGGATGTAATGGGCCAGCCGACCGAATATATATGGCACAAAGACAGAGACCTGTCAGGGTTTGACTGTATAGTGCTGCCCGGCGGTTTTTCCTATGGCGACTATCTTCGCTGCGGGGCCATAGCCAGGTTTTCACCGGTTATGGACAAAGTGATCGAGTTTGCGGACAGGGGGAAACCGGTCATAGGCATATGCAACGGATTTCAAATACTGACAGAGGCGGGCCTCCTGCCCGGTACGCTTTTAAGAAACCAGAACATGAAGTTTATATGCGAAACCATATCGGTGAAGGTGGAGAATGCCAATACTCCCTTTACAAACCTTTGCGAAGAGGGGCAGGTATTGAATATTCCGATTGCCCATGGTGACGGAAACTATTTTGTTGACGACAGCACCCTGGAGGAAATGCAGGTAAACGGCCAGATCGTCTTCAGGTACTGCGGTCCGGACGGCCAGGTGATTGAAGGCCGAAACCCCAACGGTTCCCTGAAGAATATCGCCGGAGTATGCAATAAGAAAAGAAATGTCCTCGGGATGATGCCGCACCCCGAAAGATGCATGGAAAGGATTCTGAACAATGAAGACGGGGTAATCATATTCAAATCCATAATAAACTACCTGGAAGGGGGCGGCATCGATGGATAAGGACCTTTACCGGAAAGTCGGCCTGACCTGCGATGAGTACGAGAAGATAAAGGGTATTCTGGGCAGGGAGCCGAACGAGCTTGAGATTAATCTGTACGGGGTTATGTGGTCGGAGCACTGCAGCTACAAAAACTCCAAACCGGTTCTCCGCATGTTCCCGACTTCGGGTGAGAGGGTGCTCCAGGGACCGGGTGAAAACGCGGGAATAGTTGACATAGGGGATAATATGGCGGTGGTTATGAAGATAGAGAGCCACAACCACCCGTCTGCCGTAGAGCCTTACCAGGGAGCGGCAACCGGCGTAGGGGGAATTATAAGGGATATTTTCACTATGGGAGCCCGCCCCATAGCGTCGTTGAACTCTCTCCGGTTCGGTGAATTGGATAACAGCAGGACAAAATACCTTTTTGAGCACGTTGTGGCAGGGATAGCAGGTTACGGCAACTGTATCGGGATACCGACCGTAGGCGGCGAGGTGTATTTCAACGACTGTTACAAGGGAAATCCGCTGGTTAACGCAATGTGCGTAGGAATAATTGAACATAAGGATATAAAGAGGGGTACGGCGGCAGGGGCAGGCAACGCGGTCATGATTGTCGGTGCGTCCACCGGAAGGGACGGTATGGGAGGCGCCAGCTTTGCGTCAACCGAGCTTACCCAGGAGTCGCAGGAGAACAGGTCCGCCGTACAGGTTGGGGACCCCTTTATGGAGAAGCTGCTGTTGGAAGCGTGCCTGGAACTGTTCCAGACAGGGTGTGTTGTCGGTGTGCAGGACCTCGGAGCAGCGGGCTTGACCTCCGCATGCAGTGAAACCGCAAGCAGGGGCAACAGCGGCATGGACATAGACGTGAGCCTTGTACCAAGGCGGGAAGCCGGTATGATCCCGGTGGAGGTAATGATATCCGAGTCCCAGGAAAGGATGCTGGTTATCGTAGAAAAGGGCAGGGAGGATGAAGTAACTGCAATATTTGAAAAATGGGGCTTGCATTCATCGGTAATCGGCAGGGTCACCGATGACGGAATGCTGACGATAAGGGATAAAGGCGTGATAGTAGGACAGGTCCCCGCAAAATCCCTTGCCGACCAGGCGCCTGTCTACCATAGGGAGTACAGGGAACCCGGCTATATAGAGGAGCGCAAAACCCTTGATTTGAATAGTATCCCTATACCCGAGAATATGAACGAAATTCTGATGCAGCTGCTGGGCTCACCTAATATCGCCAGCAAAGAGTGGGTATACAGGCAGTACGACCACATGGTCAGAACCTGTACGGCGGTAACACCCGGCTCGGACGCTGCGGTTATCAGGATAAGGGGAACCAGGAAAGCCATAGCCCTTACAACCGACTGCAACAGCAGGTATTGTTACCTTAACCCCGGTGTGGGAGGTGCGATAGCCATAGCAGAAGCTGCCAGAAACCTGGTCTGCAGCGGTGCCAGGCCGCTGGCGGTGACGGACGGGCTTAACTTCGGCAACCCGGAAAAACCGGAAATCTTCTGGCAGTTCCGCCAGTCGGTTTCAGGTATGAGCGATGCGTGCCGCGCTTTGGGAACTCCCGTAATCAGCGGCAACGTAAGCTTTTATAACGAGACCGAGACCGATGCGGTATTCCCTACGCCCATAGTAGGCATGGTAGGACTGGTTGAGGATGTGGACCACATTACCACCCAGGCCTTCAGGGATGAAGGCGATGTGGTGCTGATGCTGGGTGTGAACAAAGGAGAAATCGGCGGCAGCGAATACCTGAAGGTTATACACGGTATGGAGAGGGGCGCGGTGCCCGAGCTTGACCTGCAAACCGAAAAGAAGGTGCAGGAATGCTGTCTGGAGGGCATCAGGAAGGGATACGTCAAGTCTGCCCACGACTGCAGCGAAGGGGGTCTTGCCGTAGCCCTGGCGGAATGCTGCATTTCGGGCAATATCGGAGCAGTGGTATCATGCGGGGACGGCCTGCGGAAGGATGCTCTCCTCTTCGGGGAAAGCCAGTCAAGGATAATAATAACAACAAGCCCGGATGACCTTGCCAGGGTTGAGGAACTGGCACGCAAAACCGGCGTGGATTGTTTAAATATGGGCCATGTGGGGGGCAGCACGCTCGAAGTTGCGATAAACGGTCACAAAGAAATAGATTTGCCGGTCAAGGATATGGAAATCCAGTGGCGGGAGGCTTTGAAATGTATAATGGAATAGTCCTACCGGAAGACAAACTCAGGGAAGAATGCGGCATTTTCGGCATCTATGGAGGGGAGAACCAGGGCCTGTCCCGGATAACCTATTACGGCCTGTACGCGTTGCAGCACAGAGGCCAGGAGAGCGCCGGAATAGCGGTGAGCAGCGGCGGCCGCATCAGGCACTACAAGCAGATGGGATTGGTGTCCGAGGTATTTGACGATGAGATCCTGGAGGACCTGGAGGGCGGTATCGCCTGCGGCCATGTCAGGTATTCCACCACGGGGGACAGCCATATTATCAATGCGCAGCCCCTGGTCGTCAGGTACAGGAATGGGAATATCGCCCTGGCGCATAACGGGAACCTGGTCAACGCCGGAGTGCTCCGCAAACAGCTTGAGAACGAAGGTGTGATCTTCCAGACCACCATAGACAGTGAAGTGATTGCCAACCTGATAGCAAGGCTGGACAAGGGCGATATTGTCGATGCGGTCAGGGAAACCATGAAGATGATAGAAGGGGCCTATGCCATTGTCATAATGACCGGGGATAAGCTCATCGGGGCAAGGGACCCTTACGGAATCCGCCCTTTGAGTCTCGGGAAGAAGGATGGCAGCTATCTGCTGTCCTCCGAAAGCTGTGCCTTTGATACCGTAGGCGCAAGGCTCATAAGGGACGTGGAGCCCGGAGAGATTATGGTAATAGATGGGGCAGGCCCCCGGAGCTACCATGCGGATATCCCGGGGTCAGACAGGCTTTGCATATTCGAGTTTATATACTTTGGCAGGCCGGATAGCATAATGGGCGGGAAAAACATATACATGGCAAGGAAGAGGTCGGGGACCGTACTGTTCAGGGAGCACCCCGCCCGAGCGGACATTGTCATATCTGTTCCCGATTCGGGTACCGCTGCGGCCATAGGATACTCGGAGGCTTCCGGCATTCCGTTTGTGGAGGGCCTGGTTAAGAACAGGTATGTGGGAAGGACCTTTATCCAGCCAAAGCAAAGGCTCAGAGAAATAGGAGTGGCCCTTAAACTGAATGTCCTGGAGGATATAGTCAGGGGTAAGAAGGTTGTTATGGTCGATGACTCAATAGTAAGGGGAACGACAAGCCGTAAGCTTGTACAGATGATAAAAAACGCCGGAGCCATTGAGGTGCACCTGCGGGTCAGTTCCCCACCGGTGCAGTACCCATGCTACTTCGGAATAGATACACCTTCCCGGAGGGAATTGGTAGGCGCTAATTACTCGGTTGAGGATATAAGGCGGATGATTGGGGCGGACAGCCTTGGTTATCTGAGCCTGCAGGGATTAAAGGAAGCAGTGGGCGGGGATTTAGCCTACTGTGATGCATGCTTCAGCGGAAACTACCCCATGGCGGTCCCCGAAGAAGGGGATAAGTATATTCTGCAGAAGTAAGGAGGTTTTCTATGAGTAATCTGTCTTACCGGGATTCGGGTGTGGATATCGATGCCGGAGCAAGGGCTGTGGAACTGATGAAAGAGCACGTGGCCAGGACCCGTATTCCCGGTGTGCTGGGAGGAATCGGGGGTTTTGGCGGCGCTTTTCAGCCCGACCTGTCAAACTACAAAAAGCCTGTGCTTGTATCCGGGACCGACGGTGTAGGAACAAAGCTCAAGCTTGCGTTCATGATGGACAAGCACGATACGGTGGGAATTGACTGTGTGGCAATGTGCGTCAACGATATAGCCTGTATGGGTGCAGTTCCGTTATTCTTCCTGGACTATATAGCCACGGGCAGGCTGGACCCGGAGAAGGTGGCTGATATTGTCAAGGGAATATCCGACGGCTGCTGTGAAGCCGGGTGTGCCCTTATAGGGGGCGAGACCGCGGAGATGCCGGGGTTTTACAGCGATGGCGAATATGATATGGCAGGGTTTGCGGTGGGTGTTGTGGATAGGGACCAAATTATAGACGGGCACTCGATTGAAGAAGGGGACCTTATCATCGGGATTCCGTCCTCCGGGGTGCACAGCAACGGGTTCTCCCTGGTCCGCAGCATAGTATTCAACAAAATGGGCTTAAACGTGGATTCATATATTGAAGAATTCGGCTGTACGCTGGGGGAGGAACTTCTGAAGCCTACGCGGATATACGTAAATCAGATCAAGGCGGCTCTCCGGTCGGCGGAAATAAAGGGCATCGTACATGTAACGGGCGGAGGTTTTATTGACAATATCCCAAGGGTTATACCCGGCGGACTTACGGCGGGGATTGAACTCGGAAGCTGGGAAATACCCGCGGTTTTCAGATACCTTCAGAAAAACGGCAATGTTGAAACCGAGGAAATGTTCAGGACCTTCAACATGGGCATGGGTTTGGTTATGGTAGTATCCCCGAAGCAGTCGGACAGGGTGCTGGAGGCATTAAGGGAGGAAAAACCCAGGGTCATTGGAAGGATATTCTCAGGTACCGGAGGAGTAGAATTATGGAATACAAAAGAATAGCAGTGCTTGCATCCGGCAGGGGAAGCAACCTCCAATCGGTAATAGACGGCATAGAATCCGGGTACATAAATAATGCAAAGATTATGACGGTTATCTCGGATAACAGAGAGGCCTTTGCCCTTGAGAGGGCCAGGGCTAAGGGTATCGAAGGTTTGTGGTTGAATCCGGGGGACTTTGCCTCCTATGAGGATTATAACAACAGCATTATAGAGAAACTGGAAAATTTGCATATTGACCTCGTTGTGCTGGCGGGGTATATGAAAATACTGTCCAAAGGATTTGTACAGACGTTTCAGAACAGGATTATCAACATACACCCTTCCCTGATACCCTCGTTCTGCGGTGTTGGGTATTACGGGGAGAAGGTTCACAGGGCGGTATTGGAGTACGGTGTGAAAATAACAGGGGCTACCGTGCATTTTGTTGATGAGGGGGCCGACACCGGACCCATTATACTGCAGGAAGCGGTAAAGGTATACCAGGATGATACGGTGGGAAGCCTTGCTAAGAGAGTGCTTGAGGTGGAACACAGGCTGCTGCCGGAGGCAGTAAGGCTTTTCTGCAATGAAATGCTCTGCATCGACGGCAGGAGAGTTTATATAAAAGATGGAGGTGCGCTATGAAGAAAAGAGCTTTGATCAGCGTCTCGGACAAAACGGGCATAGTGGAATTTGCCAGGGTGCTTGTTAAGTATGGTTATGAGATTGTATCAACGGGCGGTACCGCCAGGGTGCTGCAGGAAAACGGTGTGGAGGTTATAGGCATATCCGAGGTGACGGGATTCCCGGAGTGCCTTGACGGAAGGGTTAAGACCCTGCATCCCAGCATTCATGCGGGGCTGCTTGCCATCAGGAAGAATGAGGAGCATATGAGGCAGATCAACGAGCTGAACATAAAACCCATAGACATGGTTGTAATAAACCTTTATCCCTTCAAGGAGACCATTCAGAAACCCGGCGTTACCCTGGAGGAAGCTATAGAGAACATAGATATCGGCGGCCCCACCATGCTCAGGGCCGCGGCCAAAAACTACCAGGATGTTGCGGTTATCGTGGACCCTGCCGACTATGATACGGTTATCCGAGAGCTTGAGCAGAACGGGGATATTTCCTCTGAGCTGAAGTTCAGGCTTTGTGCGAAGGTCTTCAGCCACACTGCCCACTACGATGCCCTTATAACCGGGTATTTCAACGAAAGGCTGGGCATAGAATTCCCGCAGCAGCTAACGCTTACATATGAAAAGATACAGGACCTCAGGTACGGCGAGAACCCCCACCAGAAGGCCGCCTTTTACCGGGAGGTGGGAAAAAGGGCAGGCACCCTTACGGAAGCGGTCCAGCTGCACGGGAAAGAGCTTTCCTTCAACAATATAAATGATACAAACGGCGCGCTGGAGCTGCTGAAGGAGTTTGACCCCAATATACCGGTGGTAATAGGCGTCAAGCATACCAACCCCTGCGGGGTGGGAGTCGGGAATACGGTATTCGAGGCGTGGAAAAAGGCCTTTGAGTGCGACCCGGTTTCGATATTCGGCGGCATAGTGGCGTCAAACAGCATAATCGACAGGGATATCGCGGGCGCCATAAACGAAATCTTCATAGAGATAGTAATAGCCCCGGGTTATACCGGTGATGCCCTTGAGATACTGAAGAGCAAAAAGAACATAAGGATACTTAGATTGGACAACATCAGCAGCAAGGACACAGGTTCCCGGGCGGATATTAAAAAGGTAAACGGAGGCCTGCTGGTACAGGATGCGGACAGACTCCTTGCAGATCAGGAATTGAAGGTGGTGACACAGGCAAAGCCGGACCGGCAGACCATGGAGGACCTCATGTTCGCATGGAAGGTATCCAAGCACATAAAGTCCAACGGTATAGTAATCGCAAAGAACGGGCAGACGCTGGGGATAGGCCCGGGACAGGTCAACAGGATCTGGGCTGTGGAAAACTCCATTAAACAGGCCAGATTCGGCCTTGAGGGTGCCGTTATGGCTTCGGACGCCTTCTTCCCCTTTGCAGACTGCGTGGAAGCAGCGGCGAAGGCCGGCATTAAGGCGATAATCCAGCCCGGGGGGTCCCTGAGGGACGAGGATTCCATCAAGGCCTGCGATGAGCACGGAATAGCGATGGTGTTCACCGGGATGCGGCACTTTAAACATTAATTTTAGTTCGCAGTTGGTAGTTGGTAGTTCGTAGATCACAGGTGCTAGATAATAGACCTTAGATCACAGATCACAGATCACAGGCATCAGGGTAAGCCTCTGAAGTCTTTATTCTGACAACTGATAGCTGGCAACTGGCATCTGATAACTGGCAACTGTTGACTTTCCAATTTTTGACATTACTGACCACTGGCCACTGACCACTGATGAAAGGGGTGTAGGAATGAAGGTTCTTGTTGTAGGAGGAGGTGGGCGGGAGCACGCCCTCGTTTGGAAGATAAGCCAAAGCCCCCTGGTTGAAAAGATTTATGCCGCACCCGGAAACGGGGGCATTTCCGGTATGGCCGAATGTGTGGAAATAGGAGATACAGACGTATTTGGCCTGGCGGATTTTGCCCAGCAGAAGGGTATAGACCTTACCGTTGTTGGGCCTGAAGCGCCTCTTGTGGCAGGGATTGCCGATGAGTTCAATAAAAGAGGCCTGAAGGTGTTCGGACCCGGCGGCAGGGCAGCGATGCTGGAAGGCAGCAAGGTGTTTGCAAAGAGCTTCATGAAAAAACATAATATTCCCACGGGCGATTTCCGTGTATTTGAAGACTTTGAGGATGCCCTGGAGAATATTGGCATATTCGGGTTTCCCGTTGTCATCAAGGCCGATGGGCTTGCCGCGGGGAAGGGCGTAATAATCGCTAAGGATAGGGACGAAGCGGAGCAGGGACTTCGGGAAATAATGGTGGAGCGCAGGTTCGGCAGTGCGGGGGATAAGGTGCTGATTGAAGAGTTCCTGGAGGGCACCGAAATGACCATGCTGTGCTTTGTAGACGGTCAAACGATTGTACCTATGGAAAGCGCCAGGGATTATAAGAGGATTTTTGACGATGACAAGGGACCCAATACCGGGGGAATGGGAACCTTTTCTCCGAACGATATTTATACCCCGGAGATAGATAGGGAATTCCGGGAGCAGATAATGGCTCTGGTATTAGATGCGATGAGGAAAGAAGGAATCGACTATAGAGGGGTCCTGTATTTCGGCCTGATGGCTACGGGTGATGGCATCAAGGTTCTTGAGTTCAACTGCCGCTTCGGTGACCCGGAAACGCAGGTCATACTGCCTAGGCTCAAGAACGACCTCGTTGAGGTGATGAACGCAGTGACCGAAAGAACCCTGAAGGATATAGAAATAGAGTGGGCGAGCAGGGCCAGTGTTTGTGTTGTAATGGCTTCGGCCGGATACCCGTCAGACTATAAAAAGGGTGAAATAATACAGGGCCTGGAAGGGCCTCAGGAAGAAGATGTTTATGTGTTTCATGCGGGTACAAAGCAGGATAGCGGAATATTCTATACTAACGGCGGAAGGGTACTGGGGGTCACTGCCATGGGTGACAGCAAGCAGCAGGCAAGGGAAAAAGCCTATGGAGCTGTTGAAAGGATACAGTTTAAGGGCGCCCAGTATAGGAAGGATATAGCGGGATAAAATAGTGGACAGTAATCAGTGGCTAGTGACCAGAGTGTATGGTGAAACAAAGAATCAGGTTCCTAGGAACCTGATTCTTTGTTTCTTACATCCACGTTGTCTCTGCCGAATAGATAATATGCATTGTACACCAGCACTACTAGTCCGATTATAGCGTTCAGGTACGCCCTGGTTGTCGGGTCAAACATATTCCAGAAATTTACGCCCGCTAATACGGCTCCGACAACCACGTGGATCAGATGAAATGTGGTCAAGGTTTTACCTCCTTTTTCAAGTGTTTATCAGATTGTCAAAAGGGGACACACCTTTAGCGGAAAGGGGACACACTGCTGTTAGTTCGTACTTCGTAGATATAGATCGCAGTCGACAGATCACAGGTCCTAGCCACTGGCCACTGGTCACTAGCCACTGGCCACTGGTCACTAGCCACTGTCATCTGATAACTGGTACTGGTCGGGATATTCCCGATGTATTCCTTGCCGCGGAATGTCCCCGATGGCATGTCCCTTTTGATTATGGTGCATCCCCTTATATTAATAGAATGTCTTATTTTTTTTGATATTATTCCTTTTTTTGTATTTTCTGTTCCTCATCCTCGGTGGGCTGCGACAGCTGTTCCCCGCTTAACACTTCCTCGCCGGCAACGAGCCTATCCGGGAAGATCAGCGCATTTGTTGTCCTGTAAGTTGCGGGGTACATTCCTGCATTGTACGTTTCAAAAATATTATCCGGAAGCCTGCCGTATTCGCCGTATTTGTCCTTTCTGCTTTCTGTCATGTCCTCATCTCCCTATTCTGAATTAATATTAGTTTTTGCTGCTTATCAATTAGTATTCCTGTAAACTTGTCTCAAAAGTTTATCAAACAAAAGTGTTAAAGTAGGAGGAGATTTGGGTTATAATCATAATATAGAATTAGGAAGAGGGAGAGATGGCAAATGACCGTTAACCCGAAATTAAAGGATACAGAAACCGATCATTTATTCAAAGCGATTTTGCAGCTTCGAACGATTGAAGAGTGCTACATGTTCTTTGAAGATGTCTGCACAATAACTGAATTGAAGGCTTTGGCCCAAAGGTTTCAGGTAGCGCGTATGCTTCGCAGAGGCAAGACCTATAACGAGATTGTGGAGGCGACAGGGGCAAGCTCTGCCACCATCAGCAGGGTGAACCGGTGTATTAACTATGGGGCCGATGGGTACAACCTGATACTCGACAGGCTGGAGAAGGGTTATGACGCCGGAGGGGAGTATAAGCCGGAATAAGTTAATGGCTTGGCAATGTTTGGATTGAAGTTGCAAAGTGTATAAATATAAGGTAAAGTATAAATGCAAAACTATTCGGGAGGGAAATCTATGATAAAGATTGTAAGCACTTACACTCTGGACGATAATCTGATGGCAAGGATCAAAGAGAAATTCGGCGACGGGATCGAGGTTGTGAAGATTAAAGAGTTTGATAATGCCACCGGAGAGGAAAAACGGTTTCTGAAGGAAGCAGAGGTGCTATTATTCAATAAGCTGGAAGCCAAGGTGGAAGATTTCGATGAGATGGAAAACCTTAAATGGATACAATGCGTATTTTCAGGTATCAACCACCTGCCCCTTAAATACCTGGAGGACAGGGGTATCATACTTACCAATGCCAGGGGCGTACATAGGATACAGATGTCCGAATACGCAATGGGCCTCCTGCTGATGATAGTGCGAAGGTCCGCTCACTATGTAGAAGCCCAGAAGAACAGGAAGTGGGACCCTGTCAAGATCGACGAACTCTATGGTAAAACCGTAGGTTTCATTGGGGTTGGGGCTGTAGCCCGGGAAATTGCGAGGAAACTCAAGGCCTTTGATGTAAGAATCATTGGCGTTAAGAATACGGTTGAACCGGTTGAGAACTTTGATGAGGTCTATGGAACAGAACAACTGGATACCCTTCTCGAACAGAGTGATTTCGTAGTTACCCTGGTTCCTCTGACCGATGACACCTACAAAATGATAGGCGAAGAGCAGTTCAAAAAGATGAAGAAAACAGCTTGGTTCATAAACATAGCAAGGGGAGACGTGGTAGACGAGGCGGCTATGGTTAAAACGCTGAAGGAAGGACGGATAGCAGGTGCCGCTTTGGATGTGTTCGAGAAGGAACCCCTGCCCGAGGACAGTCCCCTGTGGGGAATGGAGAACGTGATCCTAACTCCCCATATAGCAGGACCTACACCTCACTATATGGATAGGCTGATGGATATATTCATAACCAACCTGGAAAGCTTCGGAAAAGGTGAAAGGGAAAAAATGATAAATGTGATAGATTATGGCCGTCAGTATTAAAATCAGTTATCAGATGCCAGTTACCAGTTGCCAGTACATAGGGTAAAGCTTAAGGGAAAAAGCCTGCAAGACTAACCCTGGAGGCTGAGAACTGATAACCGGGAACTAGAAACTGTAACATCGGATACCTGTCCCCGTATCCCGTCCCCGTGTCCCGTCCCGTCCCCGTGTTCCGTGTTCGGATTGGCAGCCCGTACTCAATCAACGATGGGCTGCTTTTGATTCTCGCATTATGGGGAAAACACTAAAAATTAACGGTATAATCCTGAAATATCAGCAAAATTGACTATGAAAACAGCTAAAAACCGTAAAATGCACTTGTGTTTAGGGGGACATGTGTTATAAAATGATGTTAGAATATTATGGAAGAGGATGTGCATTATGGATGGCTTAGACAAAAGTATAATAGGAGAACTCCAGAAGAATGGCAAGCTAAGCATTGCCGAGCTTGGCAGGATAATCGGGCTGTCTACGTCGGCGACTGCTGAAAGGGTAAAAAAGCTGGAACAGGAGGGGATTATCAAGGGCTATACCGCTATTATCGATGCGGAAAAGGTTGGTATGGACATAACCGCCTTTATATCGGTACCGGTAGGAAACAAGCCGATTGCTGAAATGGCGGAGATGATTTCCGCGATACCCCAGGTCCAGGAATGCCATAAGGTTACCGGCAACACCTGTTTTCTCATCAAGGTAAAGACCAAGAACACGAAAGAGCTTGAGCACCTTATCGACAGGATAAACCACGTGGCTCCGAACACATACACTTACATGGTCCTGTCGACAGCAAAGGAGACCACATGGGTTGAATTATAAGTGTGAATATAAGAATAACTGGAGGGGGGATTTTTATGTTCAACAGTTGCAAAGAGGTGGCTGCGTTTTGTGAAAAGGAGGGTATCAGGTTCATCGACTTTAAAATCGCGGACCTTGCAGGAAGGTGGCACCACCTGACAATTCCTTCGGGTACCTTTACGGAGGAAACCCTTGAAAAGGGGATCGGTTTTGATGGGTCAAGCTACGGGTTTCTCAGCGTAGAAAAGTCCGACATGGTTTTCATACCCGATATACGCACTGCGTTTACCGACCCCTTTGCCGAGGAACCCACCCTGGTCATGATAGGCGACATCTATACGCTTGCGGGCGGGCGTAAGCGGTTTGGTGGAGACCCGAGGTTTGTGGCGGAAAAGGCGGAGAAATACATGGCAGAAACGGGTATAGCCGACAAAGGACTGCTGGGCCCGGAATTCGAGTTCTACATACTCGACCATTTCTCCTTTGACATTTCGCCGCAGCATATGGAGGTAATGATTGATTCTCAACAGGCAGAGTGGAATACCGCAAACAAAGACGGCAGAAACCCCGGGTATAAGGTGATGCACCACGGAGGATATCATGCTGATATTCCGCATGATTCGAGCTACAATCTCAGAAATGAAATGGTAACAAAGCTGTTGAAACACGGTGTCCCGGTAAAGTATCACCACAGCGAAAACGGCGGTCCGGGGCAGGTGGAGATCGAGCTGTGCTTTAGCGGGTTGAGGGAAAGCGGAGACAGGACGCTGCTCCTAAAATACATAGTCAAGAATACGGCCATGGCCAACGGGAAAACAGTAACTTTTATGCCCAAACCCTTCTATGGTGAGGCGGGAAATGGTATGCATGTACATATGCAATTTTTCAAAGAGGGGAAACCCGTCTTTTACGATGAAAATGGATACTCCTGCCTTAGTGAAACCGCCCTCTATGCAATAGGGGGTATTCTCAAACACTCTCCTGCCATGATGGCCTTCACAAACCCCAGCACAAATTCATACAAGAGGCTGGTGCCCGGATATGAGGCGCCGGTTAGCATTTGCTTTGGTACTGCCAACAGGAGTTCCGTAATCCGGATACCGGGTTATGCCACAAGCCCGGAGGATAAAAGGTTTGAGTTCAGGCCCTTGGACGCTGCCTGCAACCCGTACCTTGCATATTCCGCCCTGGTTATGGCTGCCCTTGACGGGATAAACAATAAAATTGACCCGGTGGCAGAGGGGTTTGGCCCCTATGATGTTAATGTATACGCCCTTGATGAGGAACAGAAGGGAAGAATTAAAGCCCTGCCGAAGTCCCTGTGGGAAGCCGCGGATTGCCTGGAGAAGGACCATGCCTTCCTTCTTGAGGGGGGAGTGTTCACACCGGAGCTTATAAAAAACCAGATGGAAAAAATAAGGGCTGATGAGCTTTTGGTAAGTAGAGTTCCTCATCCGATAGAATATAAACTGTACTACGATCTATAACCCCTGCAAACCTAGAAAAATCAAATTTCTGAATTGTAGGAAAATGAATATTTATGAAGAGAATAGTAGTATTATTTTCCAGTAATTATGATTCTTCCGGCAAAAAAATAGAAGATTTCAAAAAAAAAACTTTATTTATTTCCGAATAAGTTTTATTATATAAGTATATGGACTAAAAAACCGATTATTGGACAGGGGGTGGTTGCGAAGCGTAAGTATAATTATACATAAATTTGCATAAATATAAAGGAGGGTTATTGATGAGTAAAAGAGTTGTATTGTTGGCATTGGCGACTTTACTAACCTTAAGTCTTACACTGGCAGGATGTTCAAAGCCTGCTGACACACCGGCAGAAAGCAAGGAGCCGGAAGTGGTTAAAGTGGGCTGGATAGGCTCCCTTACCGGCGACCAGGCTGTATGGGGAACCTGTGAGCTGAACACGGTTAAGATGTTGTTTGAAGATATCAATAAAAACGGCGGGTTGCTGGGCAAGCAAATCGAAGTTGTGGGATACGACACCCGGGGCGATGCAACAGAGGCTGTTAATGCAGTAAAAAGGCTTACCTCCCAGGATAAGGTTGTTGCGGTAATCGGCCCGAACGCCAGCGGCCAGGCAATCTCCATATCCGCGGTACTTGAAGAAATGAAGGTTCCGGATATAGCTACCGTTGCCACCAACCCCAAGGTAACGGTTGTTGACGGCAAGACAAAGCCATTCAACTTCAGGGTTTGTTTCATAGACCCCTATCAGGGCGCGGTTGCAGCCGGCTATGCTTATGATGTGCTGGGCTTCAAAAAAGCAGCAATCCTGTATGACGTAGCCGATGATTACTCCCAGGGTCTTACTGAGTTCTTCGAAAAGTACTTCGTTGAAAAGGGCGGAGAGATAGTTGCAAAGGAAGCGTTCAAGTTCGGGGATGTTGACTTCAGGCCTCAGCTCAGCAAAATCAAGAATGCAGGCCCAGAAGTAATATTTATGCCCTATTTCTTCAAAGAGGTTGCCCTTAGCGCAAACCAGGCAAGGGAGCTCGGCATAAACGCCGTACTTATGGGTGGAGACGGATGGCCTTCCGAGGTACTTCTTGAGATGGCTAAGGATGCCATTGAGGGAAGCTATTTCGTTAACCACCTTGACTTCGACGATCCGGATGTGCAGGAATTCAAGGCCGCTTATAAAGCAAAATACAACCTGCCGGTTGAGCTCAACGGATACCTTGCATACGATGCTGTTCAACTCCTGGTGGATGCTATAAAGAGAGCAAACAGCTTTGACCCCGTAGCAATCAGGGACGCTCTTGAAACAGCACAGGTTAAAGGTATTACCGGCCAGATCAATATCAGCAAGGATACGCATAACCCGGAAGGCAAAGACGCTGCTATCATCAAGATAGTTGACGGCCAGTACGTATTCCAGCAGAAATACTCTGCTAAATAATAGTATTCTGCTATAGTAGAATAGAGAGGGGTAACCCCTCTCTATTCTATGAGAAAAGTTATTTGACCGGGGTCATAGAGGAGGTAAAACATGTCTGCTTTTTTTCAGCAACTGATCAACGGATTGTCTATAGGGAGCGTATATGCGCTGATGGCAGTAGGTTATTCTCTGGTGTACAGTATAATGAACTTCAGCAATTTTGCCCATGGGGGAGTAATAATGATAGGGGCCTATATAGGTTTCTTCTCCATGACTGCCTTTAAGCTTCCCTTTACTGCCGCCTTCTGCTTTGCCGCCTTTGGGGCAGGAATCCTCGCAGTGGCAATAGAAAGGATAGCGTACAGCCCCCTGAGGAAGAGAAATGCACCTTTCCTCTATTTCATTATTTCAGCGATGGGCGTTTCGATATTCCTGGAAAACATAATTATTGCTTCACCCATAGGTCCTACCTTCAGGACTTACCCGAGGGTGTTTTCGGCGGCTCCCTTTAACATTGGAGGCGTAAATATAGGGCGGCTGGATGTTACCATGTTCCTTATATCGGCAATAAGCCTTGCGGTCCTTGTTTTCATTATAGAAAAGACAAGGACCGGTATGGGTATAAGGGCCAGCGCCTATAGTCTGAGGGCCAGCGCCCTCATGGGGGTCAATACCGACAGGATAATCCTGATTGTGTTCGGAATGGGCGGATTTTTGGCCGGTATCGCCGGGATATTGTTCGGAATGAAATACACGGTTTATCCGCAAATCGGCAATATTACCATTAAGTCCTTTATTGCAGCAGTCTTCGGGGGGTTGGGCAGCCTTCCCGGCGCGGTTATAGGCTCTGTGCTGCTGGGTATTATTGAAACCTTCACTTCGGGTTACTTGTCCTCCCAGTTCAGGGATCTCATAGCTTTTGTACTGTTGATATTTATTCTTGTGGTACGTCCCAAGGGTCTGATGGGCAAGATTACAGAGGACAAGGCGTAGGGGGGCGGACAATGGACTGGTTTTATATTAAGGGGATTCTAATACTTTCAGGGATAAACCTGATGGCGGTGTTGGGACTGTCGCTGCTTACAGGTTTCACAGGTCTGTTTTCCTTCGGGCATGCGGGTTTTATGGCTATAGGAGCTTATGTTACCGCCATGATGACAATTAAGTTCCATCTTCCGTTTATACCTTCCCTTCTCATAGGAGCAATGGGAGCCGCTCTGGCGAGCCTTTTCATAGGCAGGCTGACCCTCAATCTGAAGGGAGACTACTTCTGCATTGCGACCCTGGGATTTGGGGAAGCCATAAGGCTTATTCTCGACAATGTCCAGTACTTCGGAGGAGCCAGGGGATGGCCCGGTATACCTATGTATACAAACCTTACGAATGTTGTTATATTGGATATAATAGGCATAGCAATTCTTGTCAATCTAATCCGCTCAAGGCATGGAAGGAATATGAAGGCCATAAGGGAAGAGGAAATGGCATCCCAGACCATCGGTATAAACGTATTCAGGTACAAAATGATTGCCCTGGCCATAAGTGCTGCCTTTGCAGGGGTGGCAGGGGGGATGCTCGGGCACTACCTGGGCTTTCTGCAGCCGAAGATGTTTCAGCTTATAAAATCCACCGAGCTTACTATAATAGTCATATTCGGAGGTTTGGGAAGTATTTCAGGCAGCGTCATAGGCGCTTTGGTGCTTACATCGTTGCCGGAGCTGCTGCGAACCTTCGCAAAATGGAGGCTGGTAGTGTACGGAGTCGCGGTTGTATTCATAATGATAACAAGGCCCCAGGGATTAATGGGCGGTTACGAGATCACGGCAGGCAATATAAAGAAACTTATCTCCCGGCTTGCTTCCTTCGGGAGGCCAAGACAGCAGACGATTGGAGGAGATAAGGAATGAGCATCCTGGAGTTGAAAAACGTAACAAAACAGTTCGGAGGTCTAACGGCGGTTGGAAACGTGGATTTTGTGGTCGAGAAAGACAGCATATTCGGTCTCATCGGCCCAAACGGGGCAGGCAAAACCACCATATTCAACCTTATTACCGGTATCTATAAGGTAACCGAGGGCGAAATACTATTCGAAGGTAAGGAGATCAACTCGCTGGAACCCTATCAGGTGGCTGAGATGGGAATAACCAGAACCTTTCAGAATATCAGGTTGTTCAAAAAGCTGACAACCTATGAGAATATCCTTACGGCGTGCCACTATAACGCACGGTACACCATACTTGATTCGCTTGTAAGGAGCAAAAGGTTCAGGGTTGAAGAAAAGGGCCTTCTCGACCAGGCGGGTGAGTTAATGGATATAATGGGGCTGGGGGACAGGAAGGATGTCGTTGCCGGGAATCTCCCCTACGGTCTGCAGAGGAGACTGGAAATTGCAAGGGCTCTGGCCTTGAAGCCGAAACTTCTTTTGCTTGATGAGCCTGCGGCAGGCATGAACCCCGATGAGACCATAAGGCTTATGGAGCTTATAAAAGAAATCAGGAGCAGGTTTAACCTGACCGTCCTGGTTATTGAGCATCATATGGATTTGATTATGGGGATATGCGAGAAGATAGTTGTACTGAACTTCGGCAGGAAGCTTGCCGAGGGCACTGCCCAGGATGTACAGGCCAATCCAAAGGTAATAGAAGCATATCTCGGGGAGGAGGAGGTAGTAGTTTGCTGAAGGTAGAGAACGTCAATGTTTTTTATGGAGGTATTCACGCCCTTAAGGGGGTTAGCATTGAAGTGCAGGAAGGGCAGATAGTCTCCATAATAGGTTCCAACGGTGCAGGTAAATCCACCCTCCTGAATACCATCTCCGGGATAATCAAACCCAAAGAGGGCTCTATCGAGTACAAGGGAAAGGAACTGCCAAAGCTGCCCTATAAGGTTGTGAAAGCAGGGATATCCCAGGTGCCTGAAGGGAGATTGGTTTTTGCCAACCTGACGGTAAGGGAGAACCTCATGATGGGGGCCTATCTGAGGAGGGACAAGGAAGGCATAGAAAAGGACCTTAAGGATGTCTTCCGGCTTTTCCCGAGGCTTGAGGAAAGAGTCAGCCAGGTGGCAGGAACTCTCAGCGGTGGAGAGCAGCAGATGCTGGCCATGGGCAGGGGCCTCATGAGCAATCCTGACCTTATTCTCCTGGATGAACCGTCCCTGGGACTGGCGCCTCTTCTTGTCAAGACAATATTTGAAATAATCGAGGACATCAAGAAGATGAACAAAACAATACTGCTGGTTGAGCAAAATGCGTATAAAGCCCTCTCGGTTGCGGATAAGGCCTATGTGCTTGAACAGGGCAGAATTACCATGGAAGGCAGCGCCCGGGAGCTGCTCAAGGATAAATCCATACAGGAGGCTTACCTGGGCAAAAATCAATAGCAAACGGAAAATATATCAAGGGGACGGTTCTGCTGATATATCGGCAGAACCGTCCCCTTGATATGTAATACATAATGGAGGAACGGCAGCTTTTTTGTGGAATTATATCCAGGAGGCGGGTTTTGATATTGGTAGCGGTAGGGTATTATGCCGGGAGAAAGGAGGAGCATATATGACGCGGTACAAGGCAATTATACTGTTAATTTGCATAGCGGCAGCGTTGATGTTTACCGGATGTGCGAGAAAAGGGACACCGGCTGCACCGGCCGTACAGGATGGAAATATACCGGGAGATGATGCGCAGGTTATCGGGGAAACGCAAAAAAGGATAGAGGTTGGAACGGTGCAGGAATTTTACGAAGCAATAGGCCCAGACAGGGAAATCGTGCTGCAGCCGGGAGTCTACCTGCTTTCAGAGTTGAAGGACGAAAAAGAGACCAATCCCCATGTCCTCCTTTTTAACAGGTTGGGTGATGTGGAACTGACCATCCAGGGTGTTGAAAACCTTTCCATTGCCGGACTGGGGGAAAAACCCGTGGAGTTTCTGTCCCAGCCCAGAAACGCCAATATAATGGTATTCAATGAAGTGAAGGGAATAAAGCTGTCCAACCTCAGGATAGGCCATTCGCCCGAAAAATCAATATGCTCCGAAGGAGTGCTTAAATTGAACAGCTGAAAACAGGATATACAGGATACGTACCGATGGAACCGGAAAGACCAGGTTGAGCGGCAGTTCCTCCCGCCATATCAATGTAGATGGAGAAACTATATATTTCAGCAACATGTCCGACGGCGGAAAGCTGTATAAGCTGGACATCGAGGGCAAGGGTCCGGAGACAAGGCTGAACGATGATGAAAGCGTCGGTATAAACGTGATCGGCGAATGGATATACTACATGGATGCCGGTGAAGACCTGGGCACATACCGGATTAAAACCGACGGGACAGGCAGGGAGAGGCTGGACGGTATATCAGAAGAACCGTCCCCATGATATATATCAGAAGAACCGTCCCCATGATATACCCATGATATACTGGGGTTGTTTTATGTTATATCAAGGGACCGGTCCCTTGATATATGCTTTATTCCGGCGTGATTTCATGGTAGAATCTAATGGTAGAATCTAATGGCAGCAAAGGACAAACCAAGGAGAGAATAACTATGAATTATCTTGAAGGACTAAATCCCAAACAGCTGGAGGCCGTGCAGCATACAGAGGGACCGCTTCTAATACTTGCAGGTGCCGGCTCGGGCAAAACAAGGGTTCTCACCCACAGGATAGCCTACCTCATCAGGGAGAAAGGCGTCCACCCCGGCAGTATCCTTGCTATAACCTTTACCAACAAAGCGGCCAATGAGATGAAGGAAAGGGTGTTCCGCCTCCTGGGGGAGGAAAACAGCTGGATGTGGGTCAGCACGTTCCACTCGGCCTGTGTGAGAATACTAAGGCAGGATATAGAGAAGATCGGGTATACCAGGAATTTTGTCATATATGACGCTTCGGACCAGCAGGTTCTCATCAAAGACTGCATCCGGGAGATGAGTTTGAGTGAAAACAACTTTTCTCCCAAAAAGGTGCTGTCCTTGATCAGCGGGGCGAAGGACAGGATGCAGGGCCCCGAGGAGTTTATAAGCGACAGTTTTGACAGCTTCGGGATGGAACAGATAGGGCGGCTGTACCGCCTTTACCAGAACAAGCTCAAGGCCAACAACGCCCTTGACTTTGACGACATTATACTGAAGACGATTGAACTGTTTACGCTGCATCCCGATGTTCTGAAGTTTTATCAGAATAAGTTCAGATATATACTTGTGGATGAATACCAGGATACCAATATTCCCCAATACCGGCTGGTGCACATGCTGTCCGGCATGCATAAAAACCTGTGCGTAGTCGGGGATGATGACCAGTCCATCTACAAGTTCAGGGGGGCAAATATAGGCAATATACTGGATTTTGAAAAGGATTACCCTGAAGCTACGGTAATTAAGCTTGAGCAGAATTACCGATCCACTAAAAATATACTGGATGCGGCCAACGAGGTCATTCTCAGAAACAGCCAGCGGAAGGGCAAGAGCCTCTGGACCAGCAAGGGTGAAGGATGCAGGGTAAGATACAGACAGAATGACAGGGAGTACCAGGAGGCTGAGTTTGTCGTTGCAGAAGTAAAGAGGCTGAAGGAAAACGAAGGGAAAAAGTATTCGGACATAGCGGTCCTTTACAGGAATAACGCCCAGTCCAGAGTTTTGGAGGAAGCTTTCATCAGGGAAGGAATACCTCACAGGATAGTCGGCAGCCTGGGGTTTTACCAGAGGAAGGAAATAAAGGACGTTGTATCTTATCTGAGGTTTATTTATAATCCATCGGATGATATATCGCTGAAAAGAATTGTAAACGAGCCCAGAAGGGGTATCGGCGACAGGACGCTCGACGCCCTCGAACAATACGCTTCCCGGTTTGAGATAGGTCTGTTCGAGGCAATGAAGTTCGTGGAAGAAACGGGATGCGTTTCGACGGGACCTGCAAAAAAGGTGTCCGAGTTCGTCGAACTGATGGAAGGTTTTATATCGGACAAGGACCGGTATTCGGTTGTTGCCCTTATTTCGGACGTACTTGACAGGACCGGCTATGTAAAGGCCCTGGAGCAGGAGGGCACCATAGAAGCGAGGGGCAGGATTGAGAATATCCAGGAGTTGGTGTCCGCGGCCGTGCAGTTTGAAGAGAATTGTGAAGGCCAGGGCACCCTGCAGGAATTTCTGGAGGGAGTTGCCCTGGTGTCGGATGTCGACAACCTGGAGGAAGGCGGAGGGGTAACGCTTATGACCCTGCACAGCGCTAAGGGCCTTGAGTTTCCCGTAGTGTTCATAACCGGTATGGAGGAAGGGATCTTCCCTAACGCAAGGGTTTTTCTGGACCCTGATGAGGTTGAGGAGGAAAGAAGGCTGTGTTATGTTGGAATGACCAGGGCCGAGGAGATACTATACCTCACATGGGCCAGGACCAGAACTCTATACGGGCGGACAGCGGAAAACCTGAAATCGAGATTTATTGATGAGATACCGGAGGAACTCCTGGAGGAAGTGGGAGCCCCTGTCAGGGCTGCCTCAAGCCGGGCCGATGCAAGGACCTTTACCGGCAGTGCAAAGGGAGGAAACCAGGGATATGTCCCCGGGAAGAGAATACAGCACCGGATATGGGGTATCGGTACGATAATAAAGGTGGAGGATAAGAAGGATGACCAGGAGATAACCATAGCTTTCCCGGGCATGGGAGTGAAGAAGCTGCTGGCTTCCATGGCGCCGATAAAACCGCTTTAGATAATAGATCGCAGTTCGCAGATCGCAGATCGCAGGGGATGGGGCTAGATCACAGATCACAGGAACTGGGTTATGCCTTTGGGTATCTCCCATAAGCACTCCCTGACGTCTGTCATCTGGTAGCTGATTTCTGTGGGGACAAACGGGGACGCACCTTGTTTGTCAACACTTCAACTTTCGACTATCCAACTTTCCAACTTCAAGGAGGTAATGGTTATGGGTAGAATTCTTGATAGGCTGAAGGATATCGCAAAATTCTTTGCTGACTTCAACAGGGGGTTTTTCGAAGGCGCAAGGGAAAACTCCATCCGGGTGATAAAAAAGGACGCCTTTGATGCCAATGACTATTTCATACTGCTGTGCTTTTCGGATTTTCTGGGGATACCTTCCCCTGCCTCCTATTATACCCTTGAGCTTTTGCCGTATATGGCAAAGGAGCTGGAGGGCTGGGAGATCAGGATGGATGACAAGAAGGATATCCTGAGCGAGCAGTTTGAGAAATATCATTTCCACTGATGAGAGGGGATTGATTTCCATGGCAAATCTAAAGGAAAAAGAAATCGTATTCTTCGGAGGCAAGGGAGGCGTGGGAAAAACAACCTGTTCCTCTGCCTATTCCCTGTATCTTTCCCGCAAGGGCTACAAGACCCTTGTGCTGTCCACGGACCCTGCCCATTCCCTCGGGCAGATATTCCAGGTTGACCTGGGAGCAGAGCCGAGGATGCTGGAGAAAAACCTGTACGGGATAGAAATCGATCCCGAAAAGGAGAGCCGGAAGTATATAAACAGTATAAAGGAGCAGATGAAGGGCAGCTTCAGCCCCATTATCATAAGCCAGATACAGCAGCAGCTCGATGCGGCTTATCATTCGCCCGGCGCCGAGGAAGCGGCAATTTTCGATAAGTTTATCGAGGTCATTGATATGGTGGGAGGGGAATACGAGAGGGTAGTGTTCGATACGGCGCCCACCGGGCACACCCTGCGGCTTTTGTCCCTGCCCGAACTGATGGGGGGATGGCTCCAGGGCATGATTCAAAGGAGAAAAAATATAAATGATATGATGAAGATGGCCTCGGTTGCGGACAAGTCGCTGGCTGAGAGGGTTAAGGAAGACCCGGTGCTGGACATCCTGAACCGCAGGAAGGAAAGCTTTGAGAAGGCCCGAACCTTTATAATCGACGATAAGAGGGCGGGGTTTGTCTTTGTCGTCAATGCCCAGAGGCTCCCGATACTGGAGACCGACAAGGCCATAAACTATCTGGAGAGAAACGGGGTACACGTGGAAGGGGTCATCGTGAACAGGGTGATGCCGGAGAATATTGACAGCGACTTCTGGAGGAAGAGGAAGGAAGTAGAGGATAAGTACATGGAGGAAATCCAGGAGAGGTTCGGGGATAGGATACTGTACAGGATACCCCTGATGGAGCACGACATCAGCGGCTACGAAAGCATAGACAGCGTTGCCAGGATTTTCGAATGAAATGGGCCCTGCGGTTTGACCGGCAGGGCTTTGATACATATTACAGGTAATCTTTCCTTATGGGAAAAAAGGTGTTTATATCCTCAGTGTCTTCCAGCGCTACGCAGGAGTGCTCTTCGTTGGGCTTTATTATAAGGCTGTCCCCTTCGTTCATTATTATATCCTTTCCGTTGACGGTATACTTGAGTTTTCCCCTGTGTATGAAGCTTGTCTGCTCATAGGGATGGGAATGGTTTGGGACAGTGCTGTCCTTTGATAGGATGCCCTTAACCGTCATAAGGTTTTCACCGACCGACAGGGTTTCTATTACCACTCCGGGGAGTACTTCCTTTTTCATACAGATTCCTCCTTGTAGTTTACTATACATTCAATTCTACCATAGACATGGATGGATGGAAAGCGTTACCATGCCATAGCTGCATGTCTGCGGACGACTGCCCGTAAAGGCATATTATATTTGCATCTTATAAAAAGGCTGATATGCTGATATAATTTTCTATAAGGCAGTTAAATTCTCAGATAGAGAGAAGGCGTATTGCATTGAAAAAAAGCTGGTTTTTGTATCATTGTGTAAACCGCCATATAATATTTGTGTGTGAGCTTTAACCTACCGCAGCAAGAAGTCCCCTACCTCTAATGTGGTGGGATAAATTGCCTATTTCTGAACAAAATAAATGCAAACACTTGTTCGATTAACTCCACTGTGATATACTGTTTTCAGGGAGGTTGAGGGTGATGAACAAGGCATATAAATTTAGAATATATCCAAATGCCGGGCAGCAAATACTATTCGCCAAGACTTTCGGCTGTGTGCGGTTTATCTATAACCGTATGCTCGCTGATAAAATAGAATATTACAATCAGACAGGTAAAAAGCTGAACAATACACCGGCACAGTACAAAAAAGAGTTTGAGTGGCTCAAAGAAGTTGACAGTCTGGCCCTTGCCAATGCCCAAATCAATTTGCAGACAGCTTACAATAACTTTTTTAGAGATAAAAAGACTGGGTTTCCAAGATTCAAATCCAAGAAACATAACCGTCAAAGCTACACAACAAATCATGTAAATGGAAACATCAGTCTAAAGGATGGATACTTGAAACTGCCTAAAATCGGCCAAGTAAAAATAAAACAACACCGGCAAATACCAAATAATTACATACTAAAAGCTGTAACTATTAGTAAGACACCAACAGGCAAATACTTCGCAAGCATCTTATTTGAGTATCAAGATCAAATACAAGAGATAAAGCCGGTAAACATTGTAGGGTTAGACTTTTCCATGAAAGAACTCTTTGTCTCATCCGATGGAGAATTCGCTAATCATCCAAAATATTACCATAAAGCCGTAGAAAGGCTTGCAAAAGAGCAGAGAAAGCTGTCAAAATGCCAAAAAGGTAGTAAAAACAGAGAGAAACAGCGCATTAAATTAGCAAAACTGTACGAAAAAGTAGCAAATCAAAGAAAGGACTTTTTGCATAAGCTGTCAAGGCAGATAACCAATGCCTATGATGCCGTATGCATAGAGGACTTAAGCATGAAAGGCATGTCTCAAGCCTTAAATTTCGGTAAAAGCATAGCAGACAACAGCTTTGGAATGTTTACGTCATTTCTAGACTACAAGCTAAGGGAACAAGGGAAACAGCTTGTCAAAATAGACAAGTGGTTTCCAAGCTCCAAAACCTGCAGCAAATGCGGAAAGAAAAAAGAAAACCTGTCTTTGTCTGAGAGAGTATTTCAGTGCGAATGTGGTAATATGTTAGACAGAGATATAAACGCTGCAATCAACATCAAGAATGAAGGTATGGGATTATTGTTAGCGCAGCCCAATCCATAGAACCGTGGGGCACACGGGGATAGCTCGCCTATGCTGTAGCCGTTAGGCTGCTCGAACGAGAAGCACCTGCCTCTATGTGTTAACATAGGTGGCGGGAGTATGTCACATGAGCCGAGAAGGAAATTTAGCGTGAAAGAGGTGGGGAACATGGCCTACTCCGTCGAAGATGCCGGAAAACGGGTTGAGGAGCTTAGAAAGGAAATCGAAGAGCATAACTACCGGTATTACGTGCTGGACCGGCCGGTAATTGAGGATAGCGAATTTGACAGGCTGATGAGGGAACTGGATAAGCTGGAGAAGGATTTTCCGGAACTTGTGACACCCTATTCGCCGACACAGAGGGTAGGGGGTAAGGCCTCGGAGAGATTCCGCAAGGTGGTCCATTCGGTTCCAATGCTCAGCCTCGCGAACGCCTTCGGCGAAGGGGAGCTGCGGGACTTCGACAGGAGGGTAAGAAGCGCGGTGAACGGCCCGGTGGAATATGTGGTTGAGTTCAAGATAGACGGGCTTTCGGTGGCGCTGCAGTACCGGGATGGGGTTTTCTACCGCGGGGCCACCAGGGGAGACGGAGTTGTGGGCGAAGATGTCACTGCCAACCTGAGAACCATAAAGACCATTCCCCTGAGGCTGAAGCAGAACCTGACGCTGGAGGCAAGGGGAGAAGTGTATATATCCCAGCAGGGGTTCGAGGAACTGAACCGCAGGCAGGAGGACCTGGGACTGGCTGTGTTTGCCAACCCGAGGAACGCCGCTGCGGGTTCCTTAAGGCAGCTTGACCCCGGTGTGACCGCATCGCGTCCCCTGGATATATTGATATTTAATCTTGAGTACATAGAGGGAAGGGAGACAGGATCTCACAGCGAAGGGCTTGACCTGCTCAGCGAACTGGGCTTCAAGGTCAGCCCCATGTATGATGTGTGTACGGATATTGGAGATGTGATAGAAAAATGTCTTTACTGGCAGGAGCAGAGGGACCGGCTGGACTTTGAGATCGACGGCATTGTGATAAAGGTAAACTCCATACGCCAAAGGGAGGTTCTCGGTGCGACCAGCAAAAATCCCCGCTGGGCTGTGGCGTACAAGTTTCCTGCGCAGGCAAAAACAACGGTGGTGCGGGATATAATCATCCAGGTCGGCAGGACGGGCGCTTTGACGCCCACAGCCCTGCTGGAACCGGTCAGAATATCCGGTTCCACCGTCAGCAGGGCAACCCTGCACAATGAAGACTACATAAGGGATAAGGACATCAGGATCGGGGATACTGTTCTGGTGAAAAAGGCGGGAGAAATCATCCCCGAGGTGGTGGAGGTGCTTAAAGAGCACAGGACCGGCAAAGAGAAAGTGTTCGACATGCCGGACAGGTGTCCGGAATGCGGATCGGAGGCAATGAGAATAGAGGGTGAAGCGGCAACCCGGTGCACCGGGATATCCTGTCCTGCAAAAACCCGGAGAAGTATAATCCATTTTGTGTCACGGGATGCAATGGACATATCGGGCCTTGGGCCATCCATAATTGAACAGCTTCTTGACGAGGGGCTTATCAAAGATGCCTCAGACCTTTATTATTTGAAGGATAGGTCAGGCCAACTCGAGAACCTTGAAAGAATGGGCAAAAAATCCGTTGAGAACCTTTTGAACGCAATCGAAGCGTCCAAAGACAGGGGCCTCTCAAGGGTGATAACCTCCCTGGGGATACCCTATGTGGGCTCAAGGGCCGCAGCCCTTCTCGCACGGCACTTCGGTTCGATGGACAGGCTGATGGAAGCAGGGAAGGAAGAGCTGATGGAGGTCCCCGAGATTGGCGATAAGATGGCGGATAGCATCAGGACCTTTCTCAACCAGGAGCAGAACTTGAAATTTATAAATAATTTGAAGGAATCGGGAGTGAAAATGACCGAGGACAGGGCTGCCGATGCCGCTCCGGGAAAATTTTCGGGGCAGACCTTTGTCCTGACCGGGACCCTCGGAAAATACACCAGGAATGAAGCAGCAGAGATTATTGAAAGGCTTGGGGGCAAGGTTTCGGGCAGCGTGAGCAAAAAAACCGATTATGTTGTGGCAGGGGAAAATCCCGGAAGCAAGCTGGACAAAGCCAGAAATCTAGGTGTTAAGGTAATCGGAGAAAGGGAGTTTGATGAGCTGATTGGATATTGAAAGGGATAATCAAAACGTATATAATATAATAGTATACTACAAACTGATAAAAATTTAACATTTAGTATATTATTTTAATATCCAAGGGAGTGTAAGACTTGAAGTACAAACTAAAAAGGGGAAACGTATACTACGTTGAGGACTATAATTTCAGGACCATCATAGACAAAATATTGTGGCTTCTGAATATGAAACTCAAGGGATGGAAGGTAATAATTCTCAGCGATGAAGCGGATTAATGGCGATTTTGCTTTTACAATTCCATCGAATATAGATTATAATATATAGTAAGTTTAATCGGAGGGGGTTTAATAACCCTCTTGCTCTTTATATAGGCAAAGACGGAGGTGAGCGTATGATTACCAGGAAGGATGTAGAATATGTGGCAGAGCTTGCGCGGCTTGAGTTTTCGGAGGAGGATAAGGAGAACTTTACCAAAACCCTAAACGATATACTCAAATACGCTGAGAAATTGAACGAGGTCGACACTGAAGAAGTGCCGCCCACAGCCCATATATTATCGGTTAAGAATGTCTTCAGGGAGGATAGGGTAAGGCCGTCCATGGATAGGGACAAGATACTGCAGAATGCACCCGACAGCGATAAGGGATGCTTCAGGGTGCCAAGGGTTATTGAATAAGGATTGGAGGGAATTCCGGTGAAGCTGCATCACATGACGGTCAGCCAGGTGGCCGACAGGATAAGGAAAAGGGAGATAAGTTCCGAGGAAGTAACCCGGTACATAATTGACAGAATAAAAGAAGTGGATGACAGGGTTGGCGCGTACATAACGGTAACGGAGGAGCAGGCCCTTGCGAAGGCAAGGGAAGTGGACAGGCTTATAGGAGAGGGTGAAGCCCTTGCAGATATAGCAGGAGTGCCCATGGCCCTTAAGGACAATATGTGCACCGAGGATATTAAAACAACCTGCGCGTCGAATATTTTAAATAATTTCGTCCCGCCATACAGCGCCACGGTATACAGCCGGCTGGACCGGGCCGGGGGAGTCCTGGTCGGCAAGACCAACATGGACGAGTTTGCGATGGGGTCGTCCACAGAGAATTCGGGGTTTAAGAAGACCTACAACCCCTGGGACCTGCAGCGGGTACCGGGGGGCTCAAGCGGCGGCTCCGCTGCTGCTGTAGCATCGGGGACAGCCTTCTTCGCCCTGGGTTCGGATACGGGAGGCTCCATCAGGCAGCCTGCCGCCCTATGCGGTGTGGTTGGAATGAAGCCAACCTACGGAAGGGTTTCCAGGTATGGGCTTGTTGCCTTTGCGTCATCCCTTGACCAGATAGGGCCGATAACAAGGGATGTGACCGATTGCGCCATTGTTTTGAACCATATTTCCGGTTACGATGAATTCGATTCAACCTCGGTTGATTTGGATGTCCCGGATTTTACCAGGAGTTTAAAGGGTGAAATAAAGGGCCTTAGGGTTGCCATTCCAGCGGAGTACTTTGCCGAAGGCATCGACCCCCACGTAAAGAATACGGTTATGGCGGCGATAAAGGATTTTGAAAAGCTGGGGGCTGTATGCGAAGAGGTATCCCTTCCCCATACCGAATACGCCCTCGCAGCCTATTATATAATAGCCTCGGCCGAAGCGAGTTCCAACCTTGCCCGGTATGACGGCATAAGGTATGGTTACAGGGCGGAAGGCTTTAAGGATTTAAAGGACCTGTTTGTCGCGACAAGGAGCCGGGGCTTCGGCGATGAGGTCAAACGGAGGATAATGCTGGGCACCTATGCTCTAAGCTCGGGCTACTATGATGCATATTACAAGAAGGCCCAGAAGGTCAGGACGCTGGTGAAGCAGGACTTTGATAGGGTGTTTGACGGATACGACGTAGTGGTCTGTCCGACCTCGCCGACCGTAGCCTTTAAGGCAGGGGAGAAGACCCATGATCCCTTGCAGATGTACCTGTCCGATGTATATACCATTCCGGTGAACATCGCGGGGCTTCCGGGCATATCCGTTCCCTGCGGCTTTGTAGACGGTCTTCCCGTCGGGCTGCAGATAATCGGGAAACCCTTTGATGAAGGTACGGTCCTGGCCGCTGCTTACGCCTATGAGCAAAATACCGGCCACAATGGCGCCCGGCCACAAATCTGAGGAGGTGATATGCGTTGAAATACGAAACGGTTATCGGGCTTGAAATACATGCTGAGCTGTGCACCGAAACGAAGATATTCTGCGGCTGTACTACCGCGTTCGGAGGGGATGAAAACACTCACTGCTGCCCTATATGCCTCGGGCTTCCGGGCGTTTTACCCGTGCTCAACGGGAAGGTGGTTGAATACGCGGTCAAGGCCGGCATTTCAACCAACTGCAGCATTGCGGAATTCAGTAAACTGGACAGGAAGAACTATTTCTACCCCGACCTGCCGAAGGCGTACCAGGTATCCCAGTACGACCTTCCCATTTGCAGCAGGGGGTATATTGAAATAGATACGCAAGACGGTCCAAAGAAAATAGGTATAACAAGGATACATATCGAGGAGGATGCGGGGAAACTGCTGCACGACACCGATGACGGCAGCACATTGATAGACTACAACCGCTGCGGGGTTCCCCTCATTGAGATCGTATCCGAACCGGATATGCGGAGCGCGGAGGAAGCGCGTGCCTACGCCGAAAAGATAAAATCCATACTCGAATATATTGGAGTATCCGACTGCAAAATGCAGGAAGGCTCCCTGCGGTTTGACGTCAACCTCTCGGTACGGCCGGCCGGAACCACAACGCTCGGGACCAGAACCGAGATGAAGAACCTTAACTCCTTCAAAGCCCTTGTAAACGCGATTGAGAATGAAAAGGCAAGGCAGATTGAGCTTATAGAGTCCGGGGGCGAAGTGGTACAGGAGACCAGGAAATGGGACGATATCAGGGGAATCAACACTTCCCTCAGGAGCAAGGAGGAGGCCCATGACTACAGGTACTTCCCGGAACCCGACCTGGTTCCCGTGGTGCTGGAAAGGGACTATGTCGAGGGTCTGAAGTCCGAGCTGCCTGAACTGCCCTATGTCAAGCTGGAAAGGTATATCAGGGAATACGGTCTGCCCGAATACGATGCAGGGGTGATTACCGCATCGCTGCCTATGGCGCTGTTCTTTGAAGAGTGTGCAGGCATATACAGCGGCGAACCCAAGACCGTGAGCAACTGGGTGATGGGAGAACTCTTGAGAATACTGAACGAGAAGGGCATGGAGCCCGCACAAATCCCCTTCCCGGCAAAACACCTGGCTGCCTTGCTTGAACTGGTGGACAAGGGAACCATAAGCGGCTCGGCGGCAAAGAAGGTGTTCACAGAGATGTTTGAAACCGGCGAAGAGCCTGAAGTATTGGTCAAGAGCCTTGGGCTGCTTCAGATTAATGACGAGAACGAATTAAAGGCCGTGATTCAGGCTATCCTTTATGCAAACCCGCAATCCGTTGAGGATTATAAAGCGGGTAAGGAGAAGGCCTTGGGATTCCTGGTCGGGCAAACCATGAAGGAAACCAGGGGTAAGGCAAACCCCCAGGTGGTGAACAAACTTTTAAAAGAACTCTTAGGCAAATAATGGTATACGGGGATTGGTATGCGACAGGGGGAAGGTGGCAGACAAGGGGACAGGGACTTGTCTGCCACCTTTCCCCTTGTCCCTTTAAAAGAATAAAGGTGTAAAGTCTGCAAAGTATCCTGGCGATACAGATAATAAGGCAATAAGTAGAGAAGCGCAGCAGCGCGTGGAATAGGGGGTATGAATATGGAAGAGCGTTCGCTCTCAGCATCTAAAGTTTATTTATTTTTAGTTGCAGTTTTCGGCTTACCGGTTGTAGCTTATGCCGTATTATCTCTAATATTGGGGAAAATACCTCTCCAGGCAGTATTAATGCCGGGAGCATTCTCAATCTTGGTACTATTGACGGTATCTTTGCTGGTGTTGGACAGAGCGGTAAAGCCGTTAACGGATGTCGAAAAGGTTCTCAGGGATGTAGTCCGGGGAGATATAACGCAGGCCTTCAGGCTGAGCAGGTCACAGGATAATAAAGGTTTCATGGTCGAAACGGTCAATGCGTTGTTCGGTAACATTTTTATGCTGATTGGACGGATGCAGAGGGCATCGGAAGAGCTTGACTATTTAACCGGGTTGAATAATAACAGCATAGAAGATGCAAACGAGGCTGCCCGGCAAATAGCAGCTTCTATAGATGAGATTGCCGGGGGGGCAGGAGAGCAGGCAGGGTCGACACAGGAAGCTTTGGAAAGTGTTATGGCTTTAAAGGAAATGTCTGAAGAAATTGCTAAAGACATTAAAAGGGGAGAAGAAATAACCCTTAACATAGTTGAGCGGGTAAAGGAAACCAGGTCTACGCTCGAAGAGCTGATCGATAGTATAAGGCTTTCGGCGGATACCAATGCCATGGCAGGTCAGAGCATGAGAACACTGGAAAAACAGACAGAGAAAATAAATGACTTTGTTATGGTGGTTTCGGATATTGCGGAGCAAACCAATCTATTAGCCTTAAATGCCGCTATTGAAGCAGCAAGGGCAGGAGAACAGGGAAGAGGGTTTGCTGTAGTTGCTGAGGAAGTAAGGAAATTGGCGGAGCAATCAGTAAAGGCAGTTAAGGAGATAAAGGATCTGGCAGAGACCATACAGAAGGAATCAAGGGAAACCGCAAATCAGGTCGAGAAAAGTGCGGCAATGGCTGAAATGAACATAAAAAAAGGAAAGGATTCCGGAACAGCCTTTGATGAAATTGTATCGAGTATCGACGAGCTCAATGCGGCAACTGAAAACATAAAGACGCTTACGGTGGACCAGGTTCAAAAAGTACAGATAGTAGTGGAGGAAGCTGAGAAAATTGCAAGCGTTTCTGAAGAAACGGCTGCTTCCGCCCAGCAAGTTTCAGCATCAAGCCAGCAGCAGAAGAGTTATTTTGAATTTCTTTCAAACAATGGCAGGAAACTTCTTGATATGGCCACTGACATGAAAAATATTTCTTCGGAATTTATTTCAGGTTTTAAAATGTCTCCCGAGGTACTTGAGGCGATTCCCAGAATACAGGCACAATTGCTTGAAATGAGCCGGGACCCGTCTGTCAAGGTATTCAATACCGACAGGTTGAAGGAAAAATCGTATAAATTGCTGAATGATAATCACCATATTGAAAATGTAATGATTGTTGACAGCAAAGGAGATCTTAGGTTTATGACTTCGGATTCAAC
Organism: Bacillota bacterium; assembly: GCA_013540605.1. Lineage (GTDB taxonomy): Bacteria > Bacillota > Clostridia > Ch29 > Ch29 > Ch29. The sequence continues at coordinate 141,989 of JABVCK010000028.1, read as the reverse complement.
CGTCAAAAATATTGCTTTCAGGACATGGGTTGTTGAGGCCTTAAAGGGAAACAGTTTTGTAACACAGCCTTATATTGGACGGTCGACCGGCTCGATTAATATAACCGTATCTGTCCCGATCAAAGACGAAGCCGATAATGCAGTAGTAGGGGCAATCGGGGTTCATGTAAAAATAATTTAGGGGTCTGTATCAGACCCCTTTGGCAGCAACCCCCAATACCTTCTCGATAAATATTTTTACCAAATGAGGGTCAAACTGGGTACCAGCATTATTTATCAACTCTCTCACGGCTGTTTCTTCAGGTAATGCATTTCTGTAGTTTCTAACGCTGGTCATGGCATCAAAGGCATCGGCAATGGCGATTATCCTTGACTGAAGTGGTATATCCGTTCCCTTCAGGCCCTTCGGATAACCCTTCCCATCCCACCTTTCGTGGTGTGCAATGACATACTCCGCGATCTCTGTCATTTCGTTTGCGGAGCTGAGGATGCGGTATCCCACTTCGGAATGGCGCCGCACTTCTTCGCGTTCAAAATCCGTAAGTCTTCCGCGCTTGCTTAAAAGTTTGTCGTCTATGGCAATTTTTCCTATATCATGGAGCAATCCTGCGGTTCTTATTATTGTGTTTTCGTCTGCTGACAGACCCAGGGCTTTTCCCATTCTTTCGCAAAACTGGGCCACCCTTTTGGAATGCTCTTCTTCCATTTTGTTTTTCTCGTGTAGGGTGCGGAGGATGATGTCGATGCTTTTGCTTCTCATGCTGGGGCTTTCATATAGTTTTTTCTTATACATATTATCGTCGGCTTTTTTTATGATGTCCTGTATTTTCTCAGTACTGTCCGTTTTGGTTTCCCATCCGAAGGAAACGGATAGTTTAATTGAAGCAACTTCTTCCTTCAGGGTTAGGTTCTTAATGCGTTCCACAATTTGCTCCCCATCACTGGCATCCGTTCTTGGCAAAAGAATGGAGAATTCATCCCCACCAATCCTTGCAACGATGTCGTCGGTCCGACAGGCTTTCCTGAGGACCTCCGCCGCTTTTTTCAAAAGCTCATCGCCCATTGCGTGGCCGAAGGCGTCATTAGTCAGCTTGAGGCCGTTTACATCTGCCATAACTATGGTCAGGGGGAGGTTCCTTGGAGTATCCAGTCGTTTCAATTCTTCCTCGAAAAACCTTCTGTTGTATAGGCCGGTAAGCTGGTCATGGAAACTGAGGTATTTGAGTTTTTCTTCCATCTGTTTGCGGTCGCTTATGTCTCTGATTACCGCGTGCAGGACTTTCTTGCCGTGGAGCATGATGGACGTCAGCATAACTTCTACCGGAAATACCGTGCCGTCGCTTTTTTTATGCCACCATTCGAACCTGCACTTTCCCTTCTTTTGAGCTTGGGCCGCGAGTTCCATGGCTTTTTTTCTGGAAGGCGTACCGTCGGGCTGTGTTTCGGGAGAGATTTCCCAGGGGGTCTTTCCCACAATGCTCTCCTTGCCGGGGTATCCCAGTATTTTGACTGTGGCTGGGTTGCAGTCTGCAAATTTGTATTCATCTAGAATCAATATGGGGTCCGACGAACCTTCAAATAAAGTTCGGAAAGTCAGTTCACTGGCCTGCAGCGCCTCTTCGGCCAGTTTTCTTTCAGTTACATTGGTGATGATCAACGCAATTTGCCGGGGTTTTGGCCTGTAGGCCACCACTTCGTGGTACGTATTCAGTTCCTGGACATAATCCTCAAAACGGATTGCTTCTCCGGTCCCTAGAACATGCTTGAGCTTTTGCATCCAGTAATCTTCTATGGTGGGGAGTATTTGCAGCAGGGTTCTGCCGATAACCTCATCCCGCTTTTTTTCTAACAGCCCTTCAAAGCTCTCGTTCATATCAAGAAACTGGAAATCAACAACGTTGCCGCATTTATCATATACGGCTTCAAGGAGGGCTAATCCCTGCTGCATCCGGGTGACAAGAGCTTTGTATTTTTCTTCGCTCTCCAGAAGTTTTTCATAATGATTTCTCAATTCTTCCTCCACTGCCGTTAACTCCTCAAGGGATGCTTCCAGCTCGGCATTGGCGGACTCCAGGTCTTCCTTGTATCTTATCCTTTCTGTAATATCGCTGTAAATGCCGTATCCCCCAACCACTTCACCGTCTATTCTTACAAGTACACCCCTGATGCCTACAAGGACTGGTTCTCCCGACTTCCTGTACCGGAAGTCCTCCAGATCCGCAATGCCTTCTTCAAAAAGTTTGTATGTAATCTTTGCAGCCCTTTGAATATCCTCTCCCCTTGTCACTATTTCATCCAGATTTATTCCTCTGCATTCTTCCAGTGTATATCCGAAGAGCTGTGTAAAAGCGGGGTTTATATCCTGTATAAAGTGGTTTTTATCAAAATAGGCGATGGCATCGGGACTGTTGTCAAACAGCTCTTTAAATCGCTTTTGCGAAAACTCTAATTCTCGCTGAGCTTTTATCCTGTCGGTGATATCCCTGGATATGGATGCTGCTCCAAGCAGATTTCCCTTTTCATCATATATGGGGAAAGCCTTCGTCCAGTCATAATAATCTAAGGACGAGACGTGGATTTCTCCCTCAACGCTATTATCCTCGTAGCGGTGGAAGGATTTATATTTCTTTTCTGTCTGGGGGTCTGGTTTTAAAGCTAGATCTACCAGACTGGGCACTCTCTCGCCGTAAAAGGGGAGAGCATATGCATAATCCCCTTTTCCGAGGATTTCTTCTTTCTTCACGCGTGTAAGCTGTTCAATAGCTTTATTCCAGAGGGTAACATTCCCCTTGCAGTCAATAGCAAAAACAGGGTCGGGCAGAATATCCAGAACCTGTCCGTAAAACGTCTTTTCTTCCATTGAAGGGGAGGTCTCCTGCATAAAAAGCGCAATAGCCTCCATATCTCCCCAGGTGCAGTAGTCTGTACTAACGGAAAAACAAACATGTCCTTTGCCCTTTGTTGCGACCGTGATTTGCCGCCATTGATTGCTGATATTATGTTTTTCAGATTTTTTTTCCGGGAGGGGAAGGCTTTTTCCAGCACTGCCTATCAAATTGCAGAAATTCATTCCGATGATTTCTTCTTTGCTGTACCCGGTTTTCTCCAGCAGGGAAGGGCTGGCATACCGAATAATACCATCTGTGCTTGTTATGACAGCCATCATGATTGTTCATCACCTCAAAGAATATTACTCTATTGTGATGGTCAGCGACATCACTTCAATTCTTTCTAAAGGGTGTTTAGGCCTCGAGTCGTTTTCTTATTCATATTCTACCATATTTGCGAAAAGAATCGTGTAGATATATGTCAAAAGCCTTGCATTGATGGAGAAAAAAGAGACCCAGACAAGGCAATAGGGATTTGTCCGGCAGAAAATGTCGTGGTATAATTTTAGGGACTCGTGTGGGGAGGGGAAGGTATGGATAGATTAATGGGCATATACAATAAACTATACCGGCATTATGGACCGCAGCACTGGTGGCCGGGGGATACCCGGTTTGAGATAGTGATTGGAGCCATTCTTACCCAGAATACTTCCTGGAGCAATGTTGAGAAGGCTATTGTCAACATGAAGCCCTATCTGGAGCCTGAGATCCTGCATCGTATGGATGTGAACAGGCTGGCCGAAATGATAAAGCCCAGCGGTTTTTTCAATGTAAAGGCAAATAGAATCAGAAATTTTCTCGATTGGTTCAGCGGTAAGGGATACAGTTTTAGCCGATTGATGGAAATGGATGTTGAGGAACTCAGGAAAGAGCTTTTAGGTATAAACGGTGTGGGTAGGGAAACGGCAGATTCTATAATACTGTATGGGCTTGGGAAACCCGTATTCGTAATAGATGCATATACCAGAAGGTTGTTCGGGAGGCTGGGTTTTGACATGCCGGACGACTACGATGACGTGCGGGTGATCTTTGAAAACAGGTTGGATAGGCATGAAGGTTTGTTCAATGAGTATCACGCACTGATAGTAAGGCATTCCAAAGAATGCTGCAGGAAGAAGCCCGATTGCGCCAACTGTATTCTGGCGAGTGACTGTGCTGCTGCCGCAGAAAAATATTAGGGGCTATACCTTTTGCGAAACCATCGTTATCGCAACTCCCTCTTTTATCACTTTTATTATGTCAAACCCGCACAACTTTAAGAACAGCTTCAGTTCGTCTTCGGTAAATGCTCTTAATACCGATTTGTCTTCAACCGCTTCTATTTCATTACCGTCCTTCTCAATATAGTATTTTGCATCCCAGTTCCAAGTCCATCCTGTCTCCATATTGAACGAATTATCGCTTACCCTCCTGTATACCTTCCCATTATATTCCGAAGCATATTCCATATGGCTTTCAAAATTCAAAAACAGTTCGCTTGCATTAAAATTATCGAATATAAGAATCCCGGCGGGCTTCAACGACTTATGCACCGAACCAAGACATCTTCTTACGTCATCGTTCCTCGTCATGTACGTAAAACTGCGGCCTGTTATCAAAACCGCATCAAAATTTCCGTCAAACCCTAATTCCCTCATATCCCTTTGCAAGAACTGCACATTGCGATTGTTTTCCCTGGCAATTTTCAGCATATCGCCTGATAAATCACAACCTATGTAATCATAGCCCGCATTAACGAGATATTTAGCAAGGTTTCCGCTCCCGCAGCCGGCCTCCAGGATCCGGCTGCAGTCGAATTCCTTTAGTATGGCATCATAGAATTTGAATTCCTTTTGATAATCGAAGATGGACTGGTACATTTCATGATACATCTGTGCCAACTCATAATACAATTTGCTCAAAATTGATACCTTCTTTCATAGATATTGTTCAAACCATCAGTGGGACGAATTGGGAGACACGGGTGGGAGACACGGGGACGGTTCTTGTGTCTGTCCCAGACACAAGAACCGTCCCCGTGTCTCATTCAAGAACCGTCCCCGTGTCTCATTAATCTTGCAGGTATTCGCTCTGGGAGAGGTTGTCGGCATAGCTGGAGAGTTCTTCAACCATAGCGGTGGCTTCTTCTATAGAGCTGGCCACCGATTGAAAAATTGAAGCCTGGTTGTTAGATATATTCTCCAAAATCTCGACCGACCGCTTAATCTCTTCACTACCTTTCTTGATCTGCTGAAGAGTTGCTTGAATGCGCTCCACCGAATCGCTGCTTTGCATTGAAAGTTTTCTTATCTCGCTGGCAACAACGCCGAAACCGTTTCCGGCTGCCCCGGCCCTGGCTGCCTCGATGGCGGCATTCAGTCCAAGAAGATTGGTTTGTGACGCGATACCCTTTATAAAGTCAACTATCTCATCGACCTTTTTTATCTGTTCGTATGAAACGTTGGAAATATCATTCAGCCTTTGGGCCAGTGTGGCTAGTTCCTGTGCCTGGGCAGCTACGGTCTGGGTGGATTCGTTTACGGTCTGAATGCTTGAGGAAAGCTGGAAGGCCATATCCCTCATCGTATCCTGGTTCTCGGTATTCTCCGCAAAGGCAACAGCTCCAACGACCTCACCTGTCTGTTCGTTTCTTAAGGGAATTCCAACCCCACAATAGGGGATGCCGTAAAGCTCTTTACTAATTTTCTTTGCGACAATTTTCTCCTCTTTCATCGCCATGTATACCAGGGAATTTTCCTTTACCGGGTCACCCGGTTTAATCCCGTGGTTCAGTTTTTTACCCGGTGTATATGATAGTATTTTATTGCGGTCTGAGATTGTAACAGCTATATCCCTTATTGTCAGCGGATTGATATAGGGCGCCACTTTGATAAAGCTTTCAATAAGGGTGTCTTCGTAGCCTTGCATTTGATCACTCCCTTTATCTAACTTGTGGTCTACAATTATGTAATTATTCTACATGAAGTTATTAATTCCTCCAGATCATGTTAAGGTTTGCAGTGACAACCAGAATCATGCCGGTTGTCACTGTTCGCAACTAAGCGGTGCCACAATCCTGAACAAGGCACCGGGTTCTAAATTTTCAGCGGTAATTTTACCGTTGTGTTTTTCAATTATGCTTTTGCTTATTGCCAGGCCGAGCCCGAAATTACCTTTTTTCCCCTTATAGAATCTATACAGCTGTTGATCAATTCGTTCAGATAACCATTGACAGCAATGTGAAAACAGGAATTTCATCCATTGATTTTTTGAATTTTGATGTACCCATGGCAAATGCAGTCGATAACGGCACATCCATATTGGAAATCAAGTATGACAGTTATCTTCCGGCTCATATAAACAATCTGATACAACTGGACAGCCGGCAGAGGGATGCTATTTCCAAATATGTATTGTGCAGGCGGTTTGGCTAAGAAAGAAAGCTGCAGGTACTAGATCACAGTAGCTTAGTTTCTAGTTCCCAGTTCCTAGTTGCTAGGGTAAGCCTTACAGTTTTTTTCCCATAAGCACTTCCCTATACTCTGGCCACTGATCACTGGCAACTGACAACTGATATCGGCGGGGGAACGATTGTCCCATGGGGGCTTATACCCGCAGCGGCAATATGCCGTGTCCTGCCTATCGATTTAGCCCGGAGGAACTTTAAACCGGTAATGATAGGCTTGGCTGCCACTACAATAGTTGCAATGTTCCTCATTTAGATTTGAAATCATCTTCTGTTGGCTTTTTTTCCTGGAAGTAGGCGCATTTATGGCCGGTTATCCCGGAAATTATGCTGACATGGGTCAGCTGGCACTTGCCGTTCTCCTGGTATACACAGCTTTCTGAGCAATTGATGTTTGTCAAGAGGTCCACCTCCAATAATAGAATTCCCATTAGTGAGGATAAATAGTACGGGAAAAAACTATTCAATGAAATTCAGATCCTGCCAGAGGCAGGATTTTTTGTATAAAAATCGGGTACTAATCACAGTTTAACTATTGGCTGGAACTTAACCGGTTTGATACATGGAATGGGTTGGCCATCGACTATTTTGGCGGAGGTGCTTTATGATTTTCCCGGACTATACTCAGACAGGCATGGTTTACCACGTGATTAATGTAAACGATTACCGAGAGGTAAGAGAAAATGGAATAGTATACAACAACAAGTCGACTTACAAGAGCCGCTATGAAGGATTTCACCGTTTTATCAACTCGTTTAGGCCGCAATATATACCCGAATGGGTGGACAGGACCAAGGCTATATTTGCCAGTATGAACTTTGAAGAAGGTCATCAGTGGCATTCCCACAGCATACTGCTTGCCTTGACGATTGACCCTTCAAGATGTTGGATTGCGAACGAGAACAAAGCAAATGAGCTGTATGAACCCTTTGTACTACACAGCGAAGAGGAATTTTGCGGTGCAGTCCATTATCTTGAGGGCAGGGGCAAAAAAACAGCCGAAGAATATTGGGAGACCTCCCTGAGTTTTCAGGATAATCTCGGAAAGAGGAGAGATTTGGAGTTCGGATATGATGCTGAGGTGATGGTATTTCACCCGGTAAAACCGCAGGATATTCATTACATAGCAATAATATCGGACCACAGGGTTCTTACTATAGACAAATGGAAGGAAACATTTTGCAAAAAACGAGAAAATGGTATAATGATAATTGTGAATATGACATGATAAAGAGGGGATAGGAAATGAAAAGCGGGAAACTTCCTTCCGATGTACTCGAAAGCAAAATATTTACAAATTTCAAATTCCAAAGAAAAGAAGTGCTGGTACGGCCCAAGGTGGGGGAGGATTGCAGCGTATTGGATTTTGGAGAGTATGCCTGTGTAGTTTCCACAGACCCCATAACCGGGGCGAGTAATGAGGTGGGACGCCTTGCCGTACATATCTCCTGCAATGACGTTGCGGCCAACGGGGTTGAACCTATCGGGCTGCTGATGACCATAATGGCTCCGGAGGGAACGACGGTGGAGGAAATACAGGAAGTGGTGAGGCAGGCATCCGAAGAAGCAGAAATGTTGAATGTGGAGATAATCGGAGGCCACACGGAGATCACCGCTTCTGTAAATAGGATGGTAGTATCCACCACCGCAATCGGAAGGGCGCCCAGAGACAGGATTATAAACTCATCGGGGGCGAGGCCCGGAGACAGGATACTTATGACCAAATGGGCGGGACTGGAAGGCACTGCAATTATCGCCTATGATCTGGCCGATAGGCTGGAGGCGAGGCTGGGCAGGGACGTCCTTGAAGAGGCCAGGGGCCTTATGAAGCATATAAGCGTTGTCAAGGAAGGTATTATTGGGGGGAAGATGGGTGCAACCGCCATGCACGATGTCACTGAGGGAGGGGTGCTGGGTGCTCTGTGGGAAATAGCAGAAGCTTCGGATGTAGGACTGCGGGTTTTCAGGGATAGAATACCTCTTAAAAGGGAAACCAGGATAATATGTGAAGAACTGGGGCTGGACCCCCTGAAGCTTATCTCCAGCGGGTGCATGATCATCGTCTGCCGCAACAGCGATGAGATGGAAAAGGCCTTGAAAGAGCAGGGAATACGTGTAGCCGATATTGGTGAAATAACCGCCAGGGAAAGGGTTCTGGTGGAAGGGGATATCGAAATCCCGATAGAAGCTCCCGGAACAGATGAATTGTATAAGGTAATATGAAGGGCTGCCCCCTTCTGATTTTCAGCAGCTGAATGGAATTCAAGCGGCGGCCTGGGCCCGGGTTTTACCCGGGCTTATTTGCGTCGGCATATAAGTTTGATATAAACCGAAACATTTCCCGGGGAATTGCGTCAAATAATAAGAAAAGATGTCAAACTACATATGATTTCTGTAATGTTACGGTCCTATTACATCATTATTACATGAGTATTAAATTTACAATTATAGGGTAGAAATAGAAAAAATAAAAAGGTATTATGTAAATTAAGGTCGAATATATTACCGTGGTTCGCGGCATACACTGCAACAAAAAAATCGACTATTACATAGCAGGGGGTAGTGGAATTGAAGAAGGTTGTGGCGCTGGTATTGGTTATGGTACTGCTGTCGGTGAGTCTGCCTGCAATGGCTGCAGGCCAGCAGACGCTCATATTACATATGGACGGCAAACAGATTACATATAAAGCTCCACCGGTAACGATAAAGCTCAACGGTAAAGAAATAAAGAGCGATGTACCGGCAGTAATTCTAGACGATAGGACCCTTGTGCCAATAAGGGTTATTTCAGAGAGTACCGGAGCCCGTGTTGACTGGAACGCGGGAAAATATGAAGTGACCGTAAATACAGGCGAAAAGGTCATTAAGCTGAAGATTAACAGCAAGGAAATGACAATAAACGGAAACACCACTTCCCTCGAAGTACCGGCAAAAATTATCAACGACAGGACTATGGTACCTGTCAGGGCTGTCAGTGAAGCCCTTGGATTGAAAGTCGGCTGGGTTGCGTCTACATATACGGTTCTTCTGGACTATCCTAAGGCTGATATCCTCGATATGTACTATGATAATACAGAAGGAGCCCTGGTGCTTAAAACTACCGGAAAGGTAATGTACCAGACGATGTTCCTGCAGGAGCCGGACAGGCTGGTTATTGACTTTCCCAATACGGTTTTCAGAGCGCAATCAAAAAATGTGGATGTAAACAGCGGAAATATAGTCGGGGTTAGAGCCTCGCAATTTGAAGTGAACCCGGACGTGTCCAGGGTGGTTATCGACCTCGCGTCTCCGTCCGGATACAGTATAACCTATGATGAAGCTGAAAAGAAATTGAAGATAAAAATGGCCAACGCGATAAAGAGCATCGGTTTTGAAGAGGGCGGGCAGCGCAACAAGGTGGTCATTAACTCAACGGCAAGGCTTGAGTATAATACAATAGTGCTGCAAATGCCGGACCGTATTGTGGTAGACCTCCCGAACACCTATCTGGAAGGTACAACCGGAGGGACAATAAATATTGGCAAGAACGGAGTTAAGGCTGTACGGTACTCACAGTTTGAAAAAAATACCGTAAGGGTGGTCATTGACCTTGATGCGCCGCTCCAGTACAGCGTAGAAACCAGTGATAGCGGTCTTGCTGTGAACCTTAACGGGGAGCCCCTTAAGGCAATTAAGTATACCGAGACGGGTTGGAAAACCGCGCTGCTTTCAATTAATACGGGGAAAAGCGTCAGGTACAATGTGATTTGCGACAAAAATACAAAGAGCATGCTTGTGGAGATTCCCGGAGATACGGCCGTCCTCGAAGAAGGGGAGGTATTCGTCAATAACGGGGTAGTAGACAGGATACAGGTTGTTCCCTACGATTCTTCAAGGGATGCCAGCTATGTTATAGTGTTCCTGAAAGATGATTTGCAATACAAGGTTACTTCACCGGAGAAGACCGACAATATAACCATAGAGCTATCCGGTGTGCCTGTCCTATACCAGGATATGCTGGTGGTTATTGATCCCGGGCACGGGGGACAGGACCCCGGCGCCACTACAAAGGATGGGGTTCAGGAGAAGGACCTAAATCTGGATGTAGCGCTAAGGCTGAAGGGGATCCTTGAAGGTATGGGGTTCAGAACACTGATGACAAGGCAGGATGATACCTTCGTAGACCTGTACGGGAGGGCGGAGATTGCAAATGAGGCCAACGCCGACCTGTATATGAGCGTTCACTTCAACGCCCATACCAGCACTTCCATTTACGGAGTGGAGATCCTGTATTATCCGAGCAGTAAAAACGAACTGGACAACAGGGACAACTATACCTACGCAAAAATCATCCAGGAGGAATTGTTGAAGGAGCTCAAAACCGTTGACAGGGGCTTGGACCCAAGGGATAAGCTGGTAGTAATCAGGGAGACAAAGATGCCTGCGGTGATTGCAGAACTCGGCTTTCTGACCAACAGCAGTGAAAAGGCTCTGATTACAACGGAGGCCTACAGGCAGAAATGTGCACAGGCATTGGCAAACGGCATAAAGAGGTACGTCGATGAAGTTCTTTTGAAGCAGGCAAATTAAAAGAACAACCGGGGGACATGGCAGTCCCCCTATTTTATTTTTTGAATCATAGGTTTTTGTTGACTTTAGACGATATAAATATTAGTATGGTCAATGAATATGATTACCAAAAATAAACTTTCATTAATTTTCAAATACTATTTTTGTGGAGGCGGATTAATACATGATGATTTTTCTCAATTATCTATTCATATTTTGCGCGAGGGTAACCGATGTCTCGATGTCTACCATAAGAATGCTGCTTATAGTCCGGGGCAAGAAAAACTATGCAGCACTAATAGGTTTTTTTGAAGTTATCATATATATTGTAGCGCTTGGAAAGGTCGTCAGCGGGCTGGACAACATAGGCAACCTGCTTGCCTACGCTTCAGGCTTTGCTACAGGGAATATAGTGGGAAGTTACATCGAAAACAAGATGGCCCTAGGCACCATGATGGTAAACGTAATACCCAAGAAAGTGTGTGATACCGAACTCACACAAAGATTGAGGGACTTAGGGTTCGGTGTTACAACAGTCGAAGGTATGGGCAAGGATGGCCCGATATGCATGCTGCATATCGCCCTGCAAAGGAAGGAGCTGCCTACGCTTATGAAGTACCTGAACGAAATAGACGAAGAAGCGTTTATTACCGTGAGCGACGCGCGGAGCATCAGGGGAGGCTATATGAGGAAGATTAAGAAAAAATAAATCATAGGGACTATTCCTCGCTAATATATTTTATTATAGTGGGGACATTCCGCAGCTCAGTTTTTAGTTCCCAGTTCCCAGTTCCAGGTGCTAGGTACTAGGTCCTAGGTGCTAGCCACTGATCACTGATCACTGGCCACTGATAGGTGGTGTGTCCCCTGCCATTAAATGGATTTGGGGAGGAATAGAAATGCATAGACGCGCAACGCTTGCCGTGCTTGTATTATGTACGGCGATTTTTCTGGCCGGCTGCTTCAATCCCATCCAGGCATTCAGGGATTGGATCAAAGGAGACGAAATTGTCGAAGATTCCCCGGATGATAGCGACCGGGCGGAGCAGGACGAGCCGTCGCAACCCGAAGGAGATGTGAGGTTGAGGGAGACCGTTCTGTATTATAGGGACAACAAAGGTTATTTGGTTCCTATAACGAGAAGCATAGTATGGAAAGAGGGAATTGCCCGCACCGCGTTGGAGAAAATCATTGAGGACGGGCAGGACTCCGATATCGCCCAGCATATGGGGTTATACTCAGCTATTCCGGCGGATACGAAGATCCTTGGCCTTACCATACGGGATGGTCTGGCAAAAATCGACCTTTCCGGTGAAGCTTTAGACTATGCCAGTGCAGAAGAGGAAGAACTGATGGTGCAATCCGTTGTATATACCTTGACAGAGTTCAACACCGTTGATGAGGTCCAATTCATGTTTGAAGGAAAGACCCTGGAAAGCCTTGCCTTTGGGACGAGGGTGTCAAACCCGATTGCCAGAGAAGATATTAATCTTATCGGAAACGAAAGCGGTTCCAGGGTGACGGTTTACTTTTTGGGTGGGAATGAAACTGGGGCGGAATATTTTGTACCGGTGACGATTGGAGTAGGAAGCGCAGGAGACGGTATGGATGTTGCTATTAAGTGCCTTTTGGAAGGTCCTCCCGCCGACAGCGGTCTGGTATCATCAATCCCTCAAAACGTTAAAATAAAAGGTATGGGAACGAAAAACGGGATTGTCTATCTGAACTTTGAGGATGAATTATTCGGTTCTGACGGCAGCGATAGAACGGCAGAAAAAATTGTCAGGTCATTTGCACTGACTCTTAAGGAATACCCGTCTGTTGTTGGAGTAAAATTCTTAGTAGATAATGAAGCTGCTGTGCTGCCCAGCGGAACAGCCCTTGAGAGCTCCATAGATGTGCCTGTCTTTGCCAATATATATGATTGATAAACCGGTATGCGGCCAAGTTAAACGGCTGTCTGCTTGAAAAATACAGTAATTAGGTATATAAAAGTAGTATATAGCCAGAGATGAAAAGGAGATGAGAGGGTGCCTAGAATAGATGGTAGAGAGTTCAATGAACTGAGACCGGTGAGAATCACCAAGAATTTTACCAAATACGGCGAAGGTTCGGTTCTCATCGAAACAGGAGATACAAAGGTATTATGTACGGCTTCGGTCGAAGAGAAGGTTCCGCCCTTCCTAAAGGGTTTGGGCCAGGGATGGATAACGGCTGAATATTCTATGCTTCCACGCTCAACCCAGATAAGAAAACCCAGAGAAATTTCCAAGGGAAGGCCCGAGGGAAGAACCCAGGAGATACAAAGACTTGTTGGAAGGGCTCTTCGCTCGGTGGTGCAACTGGACAAGCTGGGCGGGGAGCATACTATATGGATCGACTGTGATGTGCTGCAGGCCGACGGAGGGACAAGGACAGCATCAATATCAGGAGCCTTTGTAGCCCTGGTGGATGCTTTAGGCTTCATGAAAAAACAGGGAATCATACAAAGGATTCCGATTACCGGCATGGTTGCCGCCATAAGCGTCGGCATGGTCAACGGACAGATTCTATTGGACCTGTGTTATGAAGAGGACAGCAAAGCCGAAGTAGACATGAACGTGGTTATGACGGGAACAGGTAAAATTGTTGAAGTCCAGGGTACCGGCGAAGCATTTCCGTTCACCATTGACAATATGTACCGTATGATGGACTTAGCTGCCGATGGAATAGCAAAGCTCATTGAAACGCAGAAGAAAGCGCTGGAAGATGTGCTGCCCGGGGGGCTGGAACTCGATGGTCAAGAGACTTGTGGTAGCAAGTAGAAACAAGAAAAAGATTGAAGAAATTAAGAATATAATGGAAGAAGCGGGGTACCTGGCAGTCTCTGTCGAGGAAACCGGTCAGGAGGTCGACGTTGTTGAAGACGGGAATACTTTTGAAGCGAACTCGCTCAAAAAAGCGTTTGAAGTAATGAAGGCTTGCGGGGAGGTAGCCCTTGCAGATGATTCAGGCCTGGAAGTGGATGCGCTGGATGGGCAGCCAGGAGTTTTTTCTGCAAGGTTTTCCGGTGAAGGAGCGACGGACGAAAAAAACAATGCCAAGCTCCTGGAAATGATGAAGCATATCCCGGCAGGAGAAAGACAGGCCAGGTTTGTTTGCGCAGTAACGGTTGCATTTCCGGATTATTCGTATTTTACCGTCAGGGGCGAATGCAAGGGAGAAATACTGTTTGAACCCAGAGGGAAATCCGGTTTTGGCTATGACCCTTTGTTTTATCTGCCGGAGTACCGGAAGACCTTTGCAGAGCTTGATTCAAAGACAAAAAACTTGATAAGCCACAGGGCAGAAGCGCTGGCAAAAGCAAAAGAGATGCTTATGAACGGCAAAAGGAGGAAAACCCTTGAGGATAGGAATACTGAGTGACAGCCACGGTGACAAAAAGAACATAGTTAAGGCTTTGCAGGAAATGGGGAAAGTGGATTTCTTGTTTCATCTGGGAGATTACGCAAAAGATGTAGAATATATAAAAGACTTTTATAAAGGAGAAATAATCGCCGTGCATGGAAACTGCGACCATTTCACCGGGTTGGGTTCTTATCCGCCAGAGGTTTTATTAACAATAGAAGGGAAAAATGTATTCGCCACTCACGGGCATAGGTACAGAGTAAAGGATGGTCTGAATACACTGTATTATAGAGGAAAAGAAATTGAAGCGGATATAATACTTTTTGGTCATACCCATTGTTCAAAGATAATAAAAATCGATGAGATGGTAATGATGAATCCGGGAAGCGTTTCAAGCTCAAGGAATAAAAGCAGATCTACCTATGGAATAATAGAGATAACAGATGATGAGGTAAAGGCTGATATTTTGGAGATTTAGAATTAAATGTTTGTTGACCTGACCCGGCAGACATATTATAATAAAAGCATTACTCCCCGGAACGCGGGATTATGGAAGAACAATCATGTTGACACTGAAAAACGGTTTTGTTATAATATCTAATTGTCGGAGATAAATGCGGGTGTAGCTCAATGGTAGAGCCCTAGCCTTCCAAGCTAGTCGCGTGGGTTCGATTCCCATCACCCGCTCCAAATATGCGCCTGTAGCTCAGGTGGATAGAGCAACGGACTTCTAATCCGTGTGCCCGGGGTTCGAGTCCCTGCAGGCGCGCCAAATGATATGGTGGGTATAGCTCAGTTGGTTAGAGCGCCAGATTGTGGCTCTGGAGGCCGTGGGTTCGACTCCCACTATCCACCCCAAAATATAAAATATAATGATGGGGCGTCGCCAAGTCGGTAAGGCACCAGACTTTGACTCTGGCATCCGTAGGTTCGAGTCCTGCCGCCCCAGCCATTTAGTGACCCATTAGCTCAGTCGGCAGAGCACCTGACTTTTAATCAGGGTGTCCCGCGTTCGAGTCGCGGATGGGTCACCATTATTCTTCAATGAGCATGATGATGTGCGGGTGTAGCTCAATGGTAGAGCCCTAGCCTTCCAAGCTAGTCGCGTGGGTTCGATTCCCATCACCCGCTCCAACTAATTAAAATAATATGCGCCCTTAGCTCAGTCGGATAGAGTCGCTGACTTCGAATCAGTTGGTCGGGGGTTCGAGTCCCTCAGGGCGCACCATAGTTAAAGCTACATTTTCTTGTCTAAATGAACTGGAAGATGTAGCTTTTTTATATATTATCAATGCAACTATGCCTGAGACATGATGGTTATTAAACTATCATGTCTTTTTGTTTATTAAAAATCGAAAGGAGATTAAGTATGAGTAACATTGTCATTGAGATACTGTCTACAAAAAAGAGATAAGTCCACGAAGTGGACGCTATCCCCAATCTTTTATTGCATATTTTATAAAAAGCGCATCGACAAATGGGTCTACAAAGTTTACAATATTCTAAAAGAGTAGGTTGTGCATTGATATATTAATAATCAAATAAGTGATATCAAAAGAATCATTATTTTAGAATTACTGCCATGCGGTAAGAGTAAAAAGCATAAGCATGCCCTCCCTTGTTTAAATGCTCAAGGGATCTTATGGGCGTGCTATATAAGGTGAAGTATGGAAAAGTTAACTAATAGCCAGTTGCATAAGAAAATAAAGAAAGCTTTGACCAACGAGGGGACTGTTTTATTTATTGGTTCCGGGGTTTCCGCTTGGTCAGGATTGCCGAGTTGGCAGAGACTTTTAGATGAACTGGTTGCATTCATAGAAAATAAGGGTATTAGCTCGGCAGATGTTCGTTTTTACAAAGATACCCAGCCCCTTATTGCGGCTGGAATTGGTCGTAATATACTCAATGAAGACGAATTTGCCAATTTCATACGTTCATCTTGCCGAGTTGATGCTGCAAAGCCGCATTTGATCCATGAACTCATAGCTGACTTGGGTTCATCTTGCTATATCACGACAAACTATGATTCGCTTTTAGAGCAAACATTACAACAACGCGGACTGTTAGAGCAATACGAGGTAGTAAGCAATCGAAAGGCAATGGATTGTGCGGCAATAGTTCACATTAGAAAAAAGAACTTTATTTTCAAGCCACACGGAGATGTTGGAAACTGTGAAAGTATTATTCTTTCCGCTGAGCAATATCAACGTCTATATGAAAATGGCGATAAAGCATATGTATATAGAACTCTTGAAACGCTATTGCTCACTCGCACAATCGTTTTTATCGGCTTTGGTTTGACTGATCCGGATTTCCTCCATATTATTGGTAAAATCAAAAATGAGTTCAAGCATAATCCACGCGATCACTTCGCCATCGTCGCAGATGTTTCTAATATCGAGAGAGATTACTGGTTTTTAAACTATGGAATTCAGATTTTAAGCTACGAGACCCTCCATACAGAAAATGGGCGTGATTATAGTTCTTTACTACCATTATTGAGGAGCCTTATAACAAAAAATAAGAAAAACCTTCAAAAGGCCTTTCCGCAGAAACTACAAAGGAAAGGCGCTTGGATTACTTCGAATCAAAAACTTAAGTTAGAGCGTTATGCCAGGTATCTAATACAGCAATTTAAAACTCCTGGAGACATAGTGTTTCCTCTTATGCTCAAGAGGTATAAAGCAGATGGTTCTTATTTTGATCATGTTTCTTCTTTAGATGTGCAAAATACAACGTCTCAAAGTTTTATTTTAACAGGGAATCCCGGGGCTGGAAAGACATTCTTTCTTAGACAATATTGCACTAAAATTGCCGAGAAGCTACAAAAATGGTGCATAAACCCTAAAGAGAATACGTTTCCTAAAATTCCAATTTACATAGATTTAAAGGGCTATTCCGGCAAGGGTACCCTTCGTACCATGATCGAGTCGCAGTTGCCGGAAGGGATACCCATCATGGATTGGATAGAAAACAATAAAATAATTTTACTTCTAGACTCATTTAACGAAGTTGATAAGAAGTTTCTCGATAATCACGCATGTTTACATGAATTAAAAAAGTATAACTACGAAAATACTGTTGTTATTGCGTCGCGCTTCAAAGAACCTCTGGATAATCTTTATCTCCCTGAATACCATTTATTAGAAATAGAAAAGGACTATGTGGGAGAATTCTTGGAGCAACGCGGCTATACAATGCCGGATCGCAACCAAGAAGAATTCTTTGCGCATTTTCAAAAGCCGCTGTTTTTTAATCTACTTAAACAAGGTAAGCTGACATTTTACAGCGATCCCAATCCTATCAGCCCTCTCTGGTCGTATTTTAACTACTTGAACACTGCTTTTAATGATAGTTTTGAGTATTGTCTTGTCTGGGAAGATGTTTTCCAAGAACTCGCATACAATCTTTGCAAAAAGGGCACAGAGAGATTTCGGGTTGTCGAGTTATATGAATTACTTGCAGTGAAAATGATAAAAAATGATAAAAAATGATAGCTATGAGTTTGATGCAGATGTAATAATTAATTGGCTAATTGAATCACAGTACTTTATGGCTCCGATTTCTATGCAGGACCTCTCCTTTTTCCATCAGTCGATAACAGAATTTTTAGCTGCACGCTATCTAGCCATTCAATATGAACAGGACAAGACGATATTGAATGAACAACTACTCTCTGCACGCTGGGACTATGTGCTGCTATATGTTCCAGTTTTTTTGGATAAAGAGCACACGGTAAGTTATTTTGATACGCTGCTACAGATTGACAGCATCCTCGCCATACGGGCGTCAGCCTACCTTAAACATTCCTTAGAACAAATTGTGGCGACAATTCTTTGGCGTTTGATATCATGTGCACTGCAGGCAAGTTGGGATTATTGGATGGAACTAGCAGAACATTTTAGAGAGATCCCCGTCATGCCAGTACATGAACCCTTGCTACGCAAACTGATGGCCTGCAAAGATATTATCGGCGGATTGGCAGCCGAAGGTTTGCTTCGTGCCTGTAAATACAATGTGAAAGCAGAACTGCTAGAAGAAATGTTCAGCAACCTTTCAATCCAGGACTACAATTACTCGGAACAACTTGGAGCTGCATTGAGCGATTATATAACTCTTGAGGAATACAAACAAATATTAGTCAGACTAGGAGATGTAGAGATTGAGTTTGAAGAAAATGAAAAGGGTTTATCTTATGGTTTTGATACACTAGCGCAGAACTTTCAACTAGATGATATTATTGCGATTTTTAAGTCGCTCAATCAATTGAACACGTTGCAAAGAAATATATTTATCGATATCCTTTCTAATGATCAATCGCAAGAAGCGTTTGATCAATGTCTTGATTTGATAAAAAATGGCTTTGCCGAAGCAGTTTGTCCTGCATTTTCTCTCGCTGAGTATCATTCTAAAAACTTTCAATTTAGCAAAGTTGACGGAGTGTTTTTGTCTTATCTATCAAACATGTTGGAAGATGATAATCTGAAACAAGATCATAAATGGGTAATTAATTTAATCTATACGCTTTATCAGAAATGCCCTCAATTTGCAAAAGAGGTTCGCGCATCTCTGAAATGTAGCGATGGGATCGTGCGGTTGACGTACCTTTATACTATAGGAAAAAATAGAAAAAAGTCTTTCCGCAGTTTATATGGAGAGATGCTTTACTTTAATAAACTGCCTTTCGATCTGATAGGAGTCTTTGATGAATTCGATTGGGCGGAATATGCAGATAATATAATAGCTAATTTATTGGATCAACAAAGACTTGGAGCACTAGCTGAATTTGTGGATGGCAACTTAAACAATAAAGATATTTTATACGAACCATCCTTGTCAGTTTTCATAAAGCTTATTAGCAATGTTATCTCTGTGGACAGCTTTACAGACAGGCCAGATGATGTGGCATATGATAAATATCGTATCGGGATGTTTATAGCACAATACCTGAGAAAGGATGATCTTTTGGCATTTTATCATACTGCCAACAAGGAGGCGCAATGCTTTTTTAATCTGTATGTACTCAATCGTATGGAAGACTTGACCTTGAAAAATTTTACACCGCTAGAGTTGGCGTTTATGATAGAGAATCTACGAGTATACCGTTATGTGGAAGATGTTTCTTTTGATGACGAAATTCTTCTTGCCAACATCGCTGACAAAGAGTTTATTACATCAACATTAATGCCACTTTTTGCGGAAGACAACGCAGTGTTGCAGAACAATGTGCATCGTATTCTCGAAAAAGCGGGAGAAAAGCAAGGTACTCGTTACATAAGCCGATAAAATAGCGAACAGGCAATCCAGTATCAACAGGAGGACTCGTCTATGGAGCTTTCAAAGTGGCAAGCGCAAGTAATCAAACGGGGTATGAAGCGATCTCGAATGGAGGACAAAGAAAAGGAGAACCGTATCAAGCCTCCTCTTGCGTCACCTGATGTACTCCAAACAAAAGATTTTGTCTTTTCATCCATTAAGCCCCTTGACCGTATTGGAGATAGTGGAGTACTACTTCTTGCAAAACTAGAAACCGATCGGACGAAGCGATATCTTGTTAAGCATGCCTTTTGCGATTGTGCTGCTAATGAATTTGTTTATACGAAACTCGCACAAGCGATGGATGTTAAAATGCCAGAAGCCAAACTATTCCAAATATCAGATGGTGAAAAGCGCAACTATTTCAAAACTGAGTACATATTGGCCACTAGATTTCTCGATTTGATAGATGAAAATCCGTCCTATCAGATCATACGCGAACAAGCTCTTAACTGGCAGGATTATTTCCGATACCGCGCAATGTATGATATGTTCATAGAAGGAGACAGCTTTGAGGTATTATTGGCTTCCGACAGATGCATCTATCGGGTAGACACCACGGATGCTTTCCCCTATCATGATCACACACTTGCAATGGCGGGAATAAACATAGTAATTGGTAGTCATAACGTCAAAGAAACAATAAAGCAAGAGATGCTTTCGCGGTCTTATGATTCTTGCTGGCAATACAGAGATTTTGAAGAAACCTTGAAATGCTGGTAACACGCTACGGCAACGAATGTATAAAACCTTTTCTCGACCCATTTACGCGTATACAGGATGTGTCAAAGGAATACATAGATAGTTTCCTCAATACACTTTGTTATTTTTATCCTGATTTTATCGGCGACTATTTCAAACTTTTTATTACCGCATTGCAGCGGGTATCCTATGAATACCTGAGAACGAAAGGGTAAACCGTTGCTATGTACATCTTTAACGTGTCACCGTTTTTTGGGTAGTGTCAAGAATTTTTCGCACATTTGTTATGGCACTCCCGTGGAGTGACATTATGGGAATCATTCCGTTGGCTATCCCTAAAACCAGCTAGGCTGTGGCTGTCAAGGCCGCGACCTCCGGGCGCGGTTCACCTTGCCTTGACAGGTACAGACAGCTGGTTTACCATAATTGCCGGAATGATTATCCTACATCCTGCTCGGCATTGATATCGGCTGTTTCCAATAAGCCTACATTCAAATACATTTTTTCTCCCCATGAAGTGCTGCAAATATGCCTGAGCCTTGCGCATACCAGCATCAATGCCGAATGACCGTCTGGAAAGCTTCCTACAAATCTGGTACGCCGGCGTATCTCCTTCATGACGCGTTCTATTCCGTTGTTTGTTCTTATCCTTGTCCAGTGCTTTCTTGGAAAGTTCATGTATGTTAAGGTTTCTTTTATACCGGTTTCTATCTTTTTTGCTGCTTCAGGAAGCTTCATGGATTTTAGCTTTTCTATAACTGATTTGCTTTTTCAAGAGCACTTTCTATGTCTTCCTGGGCGTGTATGGCTTTAAGCATCGCTGCCACATCTGCCATTTTGCTATGGGGTGTGACTGAGAATACGTTCCTGTAAAAATGTACTACACAGCGCTGATATTTAGCCTGGGGAAATACCTCGTTTATCGCATCTGCAAGCCCAAGGCATTTGTCCCCTACGAAGAGCTTTGTACCGTTTAGTCCTCTTTCTTTCAAGCTCCTTAGAAACCCAAGCCAGCTTTCTGTGTCCTCTTTGGAACCTTCGGATGCTCCTATGATTTCTCTATATCCATCTTGATCTACTGCCAATGCTACCAGGACAGACACATTTTCCACCTGCCCACCCCAGTTCCTTTTGAGGTATATACCATCCAGGTAGACATATGGATAACTCCCTTTTAATCTCCGGTTACGCCATGCTTCTATATGCTCGTATACTTTTTGATTAAGATTGCTTATGGTTCCTGCTGAGACTTTTGTCCCCCGCAAGGCTTCGGTTATATCTTCAACCCTGCGCACCGAAACTCCTGCAAGGTACATTTCTATCAAGGCTTCTTCTATACTGCTTTCCCGGCGTTTATACCTTTCTATGATAGCTGTTTCAAACGGCAAGTGCCTCAGTTTTGGTACCTTTAATTCTACTTCTCCAGCTTTTGTATGAAGCTTTCTCTTGTAGTGTCCGGCACGGGTGTCCATTCTCTCTGAGCTTCTTTCATATTTCCCAGCTCCTATGATCCGTTCTGCTTCTGCATCCAGCAGATGATTAAGTGTTTCTTCCACTGTTCCTCTTATAATTTCACTTAGGTCCTGCTTTAAAGCTTCCTCATTTAGGTGTATAATTTTCTCAGACATAAAGGCATTCTCCTTTTCGGTGTTTTTGGTTATTTGTCATCTCCAATTTACACTAGGAGTTGCCTTTATGCAATTGTGTGAAAAATATTATACGTTATCACGAAAATAAACTGGTGTTCAATAGTATCCACCAGTTTATCGACAGGGTTATACCCATTCATGTCGAACGGGAAATTATTTGATACTTATACTTTTCCAAGTCTTTAATTATACTATCCTTTCTGTGTGTTCACCAACTTTGGTAAAAGTAATATCGTTAGCCTCGTAGTTAGAAGATTGTTTGTAATTGACCATATTATAATAGATTAATAAAAATATTTGAAGAGTATGGAATTGAAGTTAACATACGAACGGAACGATAGAGGCTGCCGAGGCGGGGGTGTTAATTGCTTATAGTGCCTCAATAACTCATTTATCTTTTCCGCCGCTTCTACAATTTTTTCCGCCTCATTCTAATTATGATGTTCCAATTAGCACTATGCATTAAATAACTTATTTTTACAATTTAGCTTACATGAATTTGTAAATGAAGTTATAAATCAGTCCAAATACTAAAGCAATTAGCACACTTAAAAGAGTACCAACTAGATAATATTCTCCGAATTGTTTATCATCCTCGAGTTTCTTATATCTGGCTATAGATTTTGCAGCAATTACGTATCCAATAGCATTGTAGTAGCCATTAATTACAAGAGTTAATATAATTATTCTTTCGAGTTTGCCAATAAGACTTCCCGCATTTATATTTATTTCTTCAGGTTCATTCTTTAAACTGTTGTATGTATTAAGAAACAATTTTACTATTATTGATCCACCATTAACAATAAACAGATAGAAGATTAATAGCACTATATAATTGATTAGTTTGATAAGGGTTATATATTTGAGAAAAGGGTAGTACTTAACAATGAAAGTCCAAAAATTAATAGAAGTTATGTTTAAACCTGCTGAACTAAAAAATGGGGTTAAACCGATAACAGCAAGCACATGACACACTTGATCTAATGTGAATAGAGGAATAGAGAAATTATTGGCCTTGTTACAAAGTTTTATCTTGGCAAAGTCTAGGGCAAAGTGGGAAATTGATAGAAGAGATATAAGAACTAGTATCTTCATACTAATTACAGGAATTAACAGTATTAAACTAGTAATGAAGAATATGGCACTATGGATAGCAAGTACATGTTTATCGGTTTGTTTTGAGTCTGTCATATTATCGCTTTGAAAATAGAAATCCGTAAGAACGTGGGCTAATAGAAGTACCGAAATACAATAATTTAAATACAAAAGATTACCCCCCTACAGGCCCAAATCATTAAATTTGTACTTCCCCAATAACAGATATAGACCCTATACCCATGAATATAGGTTGTAAACCCTATACCCATGAATATAGGTTGTAAACCCTATATTCATGGGTATAGCTTGTACACCCTAAGACCCATATTCCTCATATTTATCTTTAAGGAAGCTAAAAATACTCAATTTAGCAGCTTTAATTTCATGATAAAATCCGTTATTAATATGTTCTGATACACTTGGCTGCTTGATTTTAACTAGATTTGCTATATCTTCTTGAGAATGTCCGGCCTCATATAAATCTATTATTTGTTTCTGTCTTTTTGTCTGTTCAAAAGTGCAAGATTCAATAAAATATATTAATGAATTAATCAACTCATCTTCTGGTGAGTTTGAATAATAGCATATAGAAGGTTTTTTCTTTTTTGCTCTATTAACCATTTTTCTGGCGTAATGGAATGCTGGTCCATCTGAACCTAAAGAAGTGTTTTTAGAAAACTGGGTACTCATAGTTCCGATCCCAACTCCGAATACCAACTGCGTTGGAGCCATTTGTTTTTTTACTGCTTCAATAATTTCATAACTCTTTGAAGGACTAAATAAGAGCCCTTCGAATTCATCACCTAATGTTATTGTAAAATTTGAGGCAATGAAGTTATTGTAATTTTGGTTTATCCTATCAATAGTACCAATAAACCTATCTTGTATTAATTGCCTATCTTCAATTTTCCGTGATTGTACGATATCTCCAATAATAGCACAATAAATCACTGTTAATACCCCCTACGCTATGGCATTACCCTTTCTTCTAAGACCGTCCGGGTTATACTTCTGCTTCAACAGTTCTATGCATTCTTCAACCTTCTTGATATCTTCCTCCTATAGGCCTTCGGCGTTAAGATTGTTCGTAAATAACGAACTTATTTTAATTATAGTAGAATTGGGACTATATGTAAACGACTGCTAAGTTCGATTTATACGTAAATACAAAAAAAAAGAGGCATATCTGCCCTAAAACCAGGTGGTAAAAGGTAAAAACACAGGATTCTTGACACTACCTCGAATGTCGATACATTCCTAAAATTTTTCACAGTATGTATAATGATACCAAAAAACAAGACAGACAAAACGGCTAAAATAAGTTAGAATGAGACTATGGAAAAGAGAAGACATTTCACACCGGAAGAAAAAGCGAAAATAGTGATTGAGGTCTTGAGGGAAGAAAAAACGCTGAATGAAATTGCAGTAGAGCATGAGGTACACCCTAATTTGGTAAGCCGCTGGAAGGCGGAATTCTTAAACAATGCAGCAAGAGCATTCAGCAAGGAAGCTGAAGAAGTAGAGAAGGTCAGACAGTCGTATGAAAAGGAGAAGGACGAACTGCTTAGGCAAATAGGTCAACTTTCATATGAGGTTACCTGGCTTAAAAAAAAATCTGGCCGAATCTAACTCCCGTGAAGACCGCATGAAAATGATTGATAGGGATAACAAAAGGCTTAGTATCAGCAGGCAGGCAAAACTCCTGAGCATTAACCGGTCAAGCCTTTATTACAAGCCTGTCCAGATAAGCGATGAAGAGTACCGTATCAAGCGTATCATTGACGAGGTGTATACAGCGCATCCGGAATACGGCTATCGTAGGATGACGGTGATACTGAACAGAGATTATGGGATTCTTATCAACCGGAAGAGAACCCGCCGCTATATGCGAGAGATGGGCATACATGGGTTTTGCCCTGGTCCCAACCTCAGCAAGCGGCTGCACAGCAAATATGTATACCCCTACCTTCTCAGAGACTTGAATATTAACCATCCGAACCAGGTATGGTCTGTGGATATAACATATTGCCGGATGAAGAGAGGTTTCATGTATATGGTAGCTATCATAGACTGGTATTCCCGTTATATTGTTGGCTATGCCTTGTCAAATACGCTTGAGAGGTCATTTGTTATACAAGCAATCAAGAAGGCAATAAAGAGGTATGGGGCCCCTGAAATCATTAACAGTGATCAAGGCTGTCAGTTTACTTGTGACGATTACATAAACCTGCTAAAGGAGAAGCATATCAAGATATCAATGGACGGAAAAGGCAGAGCATTGGACAATCAAAGGATAGAGAGGTTCTTCAGGTCTTACAAATGGGAGAAGCTATATTTGGAAGAATACGAAACCGGGCATCAGCTAAGGCAAATAACTCAGGAATATGTTGAATACTATAACAACAGGCGACCACATCAGTCATTGGGCTACAAAACACCGGCAGAATACTATTTTGGAGGCTGTCAGCAACTTCCGGCAGTTGTATAAAACCTTGGGGCTCTGCCCCAAACCCCGTCCTCGTCGGAAGGCAGCCGGTCTGTCATAACAGACCGGAAAGCAAAAGGATGTATGCGGATTGGATGTCAAGGGCCAAGATGAACTCGCATACGCTCGCCCTTGACATCCACCAACAGAGTGTATTGATGTAAGTATCTAAAATAAAAGAAAGGAGACCTAACTTAGCCCGGCAAAAAAATTGTCTTGACAATGGGGAGCATCATAATGCTTGAAGCAGGATGTGAATACCTCTTTGTCATTTACTAGGAATTAATTATTATTACTTTTTCAAAACCGGTATCCATATTTCACTTTTAAAAGTTGGTGAAGTTACGTCTTTATGCTCATTCCACAATATCTCCGGCCCTTTTGTCTGTTCATAGTTTGAGGATGGAAACCATTCGGAGTAGATGCGTCCCCAGATATTTTGCAGCGTATCGGGAAATGGCCCGACTGATTCGAATACAGCCCATGTTGAGGCAGGAACTTCAAGCTGTGCCAGGTTATCCGGACACTCATTAGTTGTCGCCACGCCTATATAATGGTCAAGCTCCCCTTTTTCCTCCATTCGGCCTTCGGAAAAGTTCGTGGATGTTTGAAGCAGCCCCAAAGGCTCGACATTAGAAAGCTTCTTAAGTTTATTTATCGTCTCATCATTTAAAGTTTCCCACATAGAGGCAATCTCCGGATTAACCCCACGGAAAATTATGGGGACCCTTTTCGTGATACCAACTATGCGAAATGCCTCTTTTTCTACAATCCGATATTTCATTTCACTTCCTCCTCACCAATATAATAGCAGAAATTGAATGTATCTATCCGACATTTTGTGCACAATTATGTAGGGTTGATTCATTTTAAATATTAAGAAGCTTTTATATTTCCAGATCATTAGATGAAATACTTAAATCTGGCAGCTATCAATATTATTCGAGAGGGTGAGGGTAAAACCTTATTCAAATAGACAATTGTATTTCAAAATGAAAATGTGGTTAATGAGATTTTCAATATGAAAAGCAAAACAATGTTTTCGTGCCTCAAAAATGCTTTTGACAAGCATTTTTGAGGCATTTTAATTTAAATAATTGTCAAGCCTTTCTTTTACTGAAAATGCACCTTTTAAAGCATTATAGAAGAAGGAACAAATCCATTTGTTTTGTTAGGTCGATAAGATGCTATTATTGGCATGTGTTTTGCTAATATATATCACCGAGTGCTAAATCAAATATACCAATTCCGGAAACGGTATATGTTTATCTGAACTCGTGTTTTGACTATTGGGTTTTTCTACCGATAGTTGGCCAAATTTATCCTTTGTCCTATAGTATGCAACGGCTTGGTGTTGTTATCAAATACCTGGTTACAAACTCTGCAGAGCATTGGATTGGCCATGTGCCAGGGAAGTGTTGCAACTGTTATTGTGGTCAGGCCAAAAAGAAAGCTAATTTTTTCGGGAGGTATCAGCAAATGTTCGATAAGACAAGAGAATTTTTAGTAAAGTTAGGTTTGCCGGCTGGTGACGCATATGATTTGCCTACATCTGATAAAAGATTCCCTGATGGGGCTCATTTCCGCATTGAGGTTCCAACAGTCAACACTGCACTGGCATGTAAAGCTCTTTTAGAAGAAGCTGACAGGATCGGCGTAACTATTAACCGTATAGATGAGACATACGGTGCATTCCGACATACCTTAGAAGAGTTGAAAGAATATGTTGCTATTTGCAAACATTACGGTGTTGCACTTAACCTTTCGGTTGGTCCAAGGGCAGCTTATGACACCAGTGCAACCCGTATGAGTGAACAGGGAAGAGTAATTGCCTATAGATTAAGGGGAGAAGAGCAGGTTGTAAGAGCAATAGAGGATGTAAAGCGTATTGCTGAAATTGGCTGCCGCGGAGTGCTTGTTTATGATGAAGGTCTTCTTTGGGTTCTGGATGAGATGAGAAAAGCCGGAGAACTGCCCGCAAATATGAAGTTTAAAAACTCAGCACATAACGGACAAGGAAATCCTGCAAGCTTTAAGTTATTAGAAAGACTTGGCGCTGACTCAATAAATCCTGTTAGAGATTTGAGTCTTCCTATGCTGGCAGCATTACGACAAACTGTTGATGTTCCATTGGACCTTCATACTGACAATCCTCCAGGGTCAGGCGGATTTATCCGTGTTTATGAAGCTCCGGAAATAGTACGTGTTGCTGCCCCTGTATACCTAAAGACCGGTAACTCCTGTGTGTCAGGTCATGGACAGTTGACCACAGCGCAGAATGGTATCGATATGGCAAGACAAGCTTCTATAGTCGTAGAAATGGTTAAGAGATATTATCCGGAAGCAGTGCAGAGCGGACCTGGGCAAGCAGACATGCATGTACCCGAATAAAATACCCAAATTCCGTCTCCTGTGGGGAAGTCTCTTCCCCGCAGGAGAGTTATTATCCATACAAAGTCTGAAGGGAGAGCAACAGATGAGAGAAATAAACGTAGATGTTGTCACAAAAACCATTGAAGAGCTATGTATTGATGCAAATTATAATCTTCCACCGGATGTGAAGGGAGCACTGGAAGAAGCGGTTAAAATGGAAGAATCACCACTTGGCAAGGAAATTCTCCTGGATATCCTGAAGAATGCGGAAATTGCCGGACGCGATCAGGTTCCCATATGCCAGGATACCGGGTTAGCTGTTATATTTCTGGAATTGGGCCAGGATGTAAGGCTTGTAGGAGGAGACCTTAATGAGGCCATCAATGAGGGCGTAAGGCGGGGCTACAAGAATGGATACCTGCGCAAATCAAGTGTCGACGATCCATTTCTGGTAAGAAAGAATACCAATGACAATACTCCGGCTATAATCCATACTACAATTGTCCCTG
This sequence comes from Bacillota bacterium, assembly GCA_013540605.1. GTDB lineage: Bacteria > Bacillota > Clostridia > Ch29 > Ch29 > Ch29. The sequence goes on along the minus strand of JABVCK010000028.1, from coordinate 113,589 downwards.
GGGATAAGGTTAAGATAATTGTTGCGCCCAAGGGCGGCGGAAGCGAAAACATGAGCGCCCTGGCCATGCTCAAGCCCTCCGACGGGATCAAAGGTATAAAGAAGTTTGTGGTTGACGCGGTGGATAAGGCAGGCTCCAACCCCTGTCCGCCAATAATAGTAGGAGTAGGTATTGGCGGCACTATTGAGATGACCACATTAATAGCCAAAAAAGCCCTTTTACGTACTATCGGAGAGCATAACCAAAATCCCGAAGTAGCCAAACTGGAGAAAGAACTTCTTGAGGAGATAAACAATCTGGGGATAGGACCTCAGGGCTTCGGCGGCAGGATAACAGCCCTGGCCGTTAATATCGAAACATTCCCTGCCCACATAGCCAGTATGCCTGTAGCCATTAACATTCAGTGCCATGCTGCAAGGCATAAGGAAGCAATTATTTAACAATAGACCGGAGGTGCACAAAAGTGACCAAGACAGTTAGTACACCTTTAACAGATGAATCTGTAAAGGATTTAAAAGCCGGGGATAGGGTGCTGCTTAATGGCATTATATATACCGGACGTGATGCTGCTCACAAAAGGTTGGTCGAGATGATGGAGAAGGGCGAAAAACTTCCGTTGGAGCTTCAGGGCCAAACCATCTATTATGTTGGTCCCTGTCCGGCCAAACCCGGGAAAGTAATTGGTTCTGCAGGTCCCACTACAAGCGGAAGAATGGATGCATATGCACCCGTATTAATGGAAAAAGGCCTTAAGGGCATGATAGGTAAAGGTATACGCAGCAGGGAAGTAGTTGATTCAATCGTGAAGAACAAATCCGTATATTTTGCAGCAATCGGAGGTGCCGGCGCTCTTCTTGCCGAAGCAATTAAAGAGGCGCAAATTTTGGCTTTTAGTGACCTGGGACCCGAAGCAATTTACAAATTGAGAGTGGAGAACTTTCCTGTGACTGTAATAATTGATAGCCAAGGGAACGATCTATATAAAATTGGCAAAGAACAATACAAAGTAAAAGGGAAGGAGAAATAGTCATGTCATTAAGGGAAGATGCATTGAAACTACATCGCGACAACAAGGGCAAATTGGAGGTAAAAAGCAAAGTTCCGGTAAAGGATAAGGAAAGTTTAAGCCTGGCCTATACTCCCGGGGTGGCCGAGCCCTGCAAGGAGATTCATAAAGATCCTGAGAAGATCTACGAATATACTTCTAAAGGCAATATGGTAGCGGTTGTGTCGGATGGCACTGCGGTTCTGGGTCTTGGCAATATAGGCGCTCCAGCCTCGCTGCCTGTAATGGAGGGTAAAGCGGTACTGTTCAAAAGCTTTGCAGGGGTTGATGCCTTTCCCATATGTCTTAATACTTCCGACATAGATAAGATTGTCGATATAGTAACCCTTATGGAGCCGACCTTTGGCGGAGTGAATTTGGAGGATATAGCCGCACCGGCATGTTTCGAGATTGAGAGAAAACTGAAAGAAAGGCTGTCCATTCCGGTGTTCCACGATGACCAGCATGGGACTGCCATTATTGTGCTCGGTGCCTTGATAAACGCCCTAAAGCTTACGGGTAAAGAGCTCAAGGACGTGGTCATCGCCATCAACGGGGCAGGGGCAGCCGGCGTAGCAATTACCAAGATACTGCTTGAGACAGGCGTAAAAGACATAATTCTCTGTGACAGAAACGGAATCATATACAGAGGCAGAAAAGAAGGCATGAACTGGGCAAAAGAGGAGATGGCACAGGTTACAAATAGGGAGAATAAAAAGGGCCTTTTAGCGGATGCATTGGTTGGAGCCGATGTTTTTATAGGAGTGTCGTCGGCAAATATAGTTACTAAAGAGATGGTTCAAAGCATGAATAAAGATGCCATCATCTTGCCATGGCAAATCCCGTGCCTGAAATAGACCCGGATCTTGCTAAAGAAGCGGGTGCTCGCATAGTCGGAACCGGAAGGTCGGACTATCCAAACCAGATAAATAATGTATTGGCTTTCCCGGGGGTCTTCAGGGGAGCCCTTGATGTAAGAGCTACCGACATAAACGAAGCGATGAAATTGGCAGCGGCCTATGCGTTGGCAGGTATAATACCCGAAAACGAGCTTACAGAAGATTATATCATCCCTAAAGCCTTTGACCCAAGGGTGGCGCCGGCTGTGGCACAAGCAGTAGCCCGCGCGGCTATCGAAAGCGGGGTTGCCAGGGTTAAGGTATAAACCATCGATAAGCATATAAATATGATCGCATTATAGCAAGCCCAAAGGGTGTTATATATAGTTTATCGGTACAATTTTCCAACAGTCTATGTTTTTTAAGATGCAGGGGGTGAAATAATGGGGCACGGAATTAACTCGAGAGAAGGTAAGGATTTAAAGCATGGGGCAACGATCAAGCTTGCAAACTTCATACATGAATTAGAATTTGAAAGGCTGCCCCAAAGTGCGACTGATAAGGCTAAAGAGGCCATCCTTGATTATATTGGCGCCCTGTTAGCCGGTTACAACAAAGGGAGTTTGCTGAGTGAGAAACTTACTGAATTGATAATACAAAACGGAGGCGCAGAAGAAGCAACCATAATCGGCCCTGCAGTCAAAGTGCCTGTTATTAATGCAGCCCTTTGCAATGGTGCATTAAGTCATGTGGTTGAGTTGGATGATGGCCACAGAATTGCAAGAGGACATCCGGGAGTCACTGTAGTCTCTTCTGCCTTAGCCACAGCAGAATATTTGGGGTCCAGTGGGAAGGAACTAATAACTTCGATTGTAGCAGGATATGACATATTTGTTAGGGTTGCTTCTTCTATAAACCCATCTCATTTAAAGCGCGGATATCATACGACTGGCACCTGTGGAGCATTGGCAGCGGCTGCGGCAGCAGCTAAACTATTTAGGTTGAGCGCTGAAAAGACTGCAAACGCATTAGGCCTTGCCGGTATACAAGCAGCTGGACTTCTTGAGGTTACTGTAGATGGTCAAATGGCAAAGGTATTACACCCGGGTAAATCCGCCCAAGCTGGTGTCCTGTCAGCGCTTTTGGCTAAAGATGGAGTACAGGGCCCTAAAACTATCATTGAAGGAACAAAGGGTTTTGCCAAAACCATGTCAGATGAATGCGATTATGACTTAATGTTCAAAGATTTAAATGCAGCATTTCATATTAATGATTGCTATATAAAACTTTATCCTTCTTGCAGACATACACATTCACCAGTAGATGCAGTCCTCGACTTGCTTACTGAAAATAATTTTAGCCATTCGGATATTAATGATATATTGATAAAGACATATCCTACAGCAATAAGCTTTGCCGGAGAGATATTCAAACCTGAAACCCCTGAAGAAGCAAAATTCAGCATAGCATATTGCGCGTGCGCCGCACTGGTAAAAAGAAAGTTTGGATTAAAGGAGTTAGAGCCAGATTGTTTATATAGTCCATCTATACGTGCTCTAACTGATAAAGTAAGGATAGAATCTGATCCAAATTTGGAAAGTTCATATCCCAAAACAAAGGGGGCTGAAGTTTATATTAATTTAAATGATGGCCGTAAATTATACAAAAGAATTAATCTGCCCAAGGGAGAGGTTGAAAACCCAGTTTCTCATGATGAGTTGATAAGAAAGTTTACTTATTGTACAGATAGTTATTTCACTGACGAAAAGAGAGAAGAAATTATAAAGCAAATATTTAATATTGAGCAAATTAATAATGTTAGTGATTTCATCTCTATATTGCGACGTTGAATTATTCTTTGCATCAGAATATTCCCCTATAAAACGATTAAGCATAAATAAAAACACATTTGTTACATGTTTGAATTTTAATTGAACACATAAGAGAATGATCTCGAAAAGTAATTGGTAATTAGGCATTCCAGCTCAGTTTTAGCAGGAAGCAGCCAATCGACCGGCATTTTCGAGCCCATTCAGGCACTGTACCTTGAAAACTTATGAGTTGTGTTACTGGAGAGGCAAAAAATGAGCATGGCGAAACAAGCCTATGTCCCGGGACGCAGGTTTGTGAGAGATTAACTGATTACATATTAAGCAGCAATACCGGAATTTTGATCAAGTAAATCTATTATGCTGAAGCCAGTATGCTTTACCCAGGCGTCTAGGTGGATATTAACGGCCGCAAAAGTAGCCCTGGCAAATCTCTGCTTTGAGCTTCTGCACTTACCCGCGTTATCAAAGCACAGGATACCTGGATGCGGCTTTGAGTAGTCCACCCGGGCATTAGAATCCAGAGGGATAAAAGGAATCATGTCCCACTGGTGGAATAACCGATAGGTAGGATAGTTGTCCATGGCACCATCGGCAAGGAAATTTTTAAAGGTGATATCCGGGTAGAGCTTGCGGACCTCATTCAAGGCAAATATAGTCAAGATACTATCGTGCCTGGGTGCCTGAGCAATCCTCAAATAGATGGGAAGATCATAGGGACTATCAGAGGCTGTAACACTGAATAGTGTATCTCCATAGAAATATTCCTCATGATAGCTATCCCAACCCCAAGTAGCATCGGGGTCGGAATAACGTCTGGGACACTGGCATTTGTAAATTCCTTTGCTTTGGCAGTCGCAGATTTTAACCCCTGTGTGGCTAGCACCAGAATTGTAGCAGGATCCATCCATCGCGATGGAAAACCTATTGATGTTACCCAGGATACCCATTTGAGCAGACTGATCAACGATGCAGCGAGCGAGGAACTCCTGAAAGATTTTTTCCGGTCTTTCCTCCCGGAGTTTGCCCCGATACGCCAGAGACGCCAGTTTGGTTATTACCCCGGCATGTTTGGGTGGCAGTTTTTGACCCGCTTTTAACTTCTTGCGTGGTTTGGCGTAAAAGGATTTGGGTTTGAGTTTTTTCTTTACATGCTGTTTGTGAGATGCAAGCCAGATGCGATTGATAAAATCGTAGTATGAAGAGTAAGAAGGAGCTTTTCCGAACTCAAACCCGCACGCGGCACAAAGCAATCTGTCAGAAGCTACCTTTGGAGCCCATTTTGTGATAGAATGTTCATCACAATCAAGCATTAAGACAAGAGATCTTATGATACCTTGCTGGTTCTTAGCGGGGCAGCCGGTATCAGAATACAAATGCTTGATTACGAGGAGCAGGTTATCAAGGTTGAAAAGGTAGAGCTTGGAGAGAGGCTTATCCATGGAGACCACCCTGCTCTTCTCCGTTTCTGAGATCAAAATCAAATTTTCCAGGAGTCTCTTCTGATAATCCTATTGATTATGGTGCTGTTTCGAGAAAATCAAGGTAGAATCAAACCATATATGGATTTATGTGGGAATTTATGCTGGAAAATTTATTGTGAATATGTGGAGAATGTTGGAGGTATGAGAAAGAACTCTCGCCTCTAAACATAGACCTCGAAAGCGTTACGAGTTTTCGAGAGCATTAAATTTAGATTAGGAGGTTAACTTTAAATGAAAAAGAATTATGTGTTAAAAACTGTTTTCTTGATATTATTAATATCAAGCTTAGGTTTCATGAGTATAGGTTGTTCGTCTAAAAGTGCATCGAAAGGGGGGGTAATTTCAATTGCAACTGGCGGGACGGCTGGAACATACTATCCTATTGGAGGCGTAATGGCGGAATTGATCAATAGCAAAATGGATGGATGGTCAGCAACTGCAGAGGTTACCGGTGCATCTATTGAAAACGTACGTCTTATAGAAAACAAGGAGGCAGAACTTGCCTTAGCCAATGCAAATGCTCCTTATTACGCAGTTAAAGGTGAACCACCTTTTGAGAAGCCCTATACTAACGTTCGTGCTATAGTTGCTCATCATCCAAGTACAATGCAATTGGTCACTTTGGAGGAAACAGGCATAAAAAGTGTAGAAGACCTAAAAGGGAAAAGAGTCAATGTTGGTGCTCCTGGTGGAGCAACTGACGTTATGGCTTGGCATATAATGGAGGCATATGGCTTTAAGAGAGGAGACATAATTGCAACTACGTTAAATTTATCAGAAGTAGTTGAGGCTTTTAAAGATGGTTCTATAGATGCTGCATTTATGCTCTCGGGATATCCAATGTCAGCTTTGATTGATCTTTATGCATCTCGTAATGTGGTTATGCTATCAATTGATGAGGCTATATTAAAGAAGTTGTCAGATGAACATCCTTACTATACACCTGGTATCATTGAAGCGGGTACATATAATGGTCTGACATATGATGTTAAATCTAATACAGTATGGAACCTTCTCATTTGTCATAAAGACTTGCCTGATGATTTTGTATATGAGATGCTGGAATTGTTTTACAATAATCTAGACCTTTTCAAAGCAGCTCATCCTATGTGTAGATTTATGACACTAGAAAATGCTACGTTAGGCGTACCGATTGATTATCATCCAGGAGCAGAGAAGTGGTTAAAGGAAAAAGGACTGTTAAAATAAATTATATGGTTATATTTCGAAGATTATAATATAGAAATCAATTTTTCACATAGAACGACTGTTGTATTGAGAGGGTGTAAACGAATTACTTTTCATAGGTAGATGTTCAGCAAACTGATTAATATTGGTCACAAAAGCCAAGCAAATAGGAAATAGCACCAAATTGAAAATAGTTTCAGTATTGAACATTGAAAACTTAACATGGTGCAGTTGATAGGAATAATTATTCAGGCTAAAAAGGCAAAGATGTCCCAAGCCCAAGAACAGGAGTAAATTCCCTATGGGTTAAACGGCTTTTTTAGGGCATCGCCATTTATACCCGCGTTTATTCCTATCAACTCCCCGGTTATAGTAAACATGACCGGCAGGGCAAACAGGCAACCCGTATTCATTATCTGGTGTAAGGGTTTGCGAGTTTCCAGGGTTTGCAGCAATGATAGGCTTTCTACCTAGGAGGCAAATCCACCAATAGATATACCGTGCATCATATCTTAAATCCAAGATTACATAAATAAAGTCCACTGATTTAATGAGAACAAATGATCTTATCCACTTTCTATACTATTATTTTAGTAGGTTCGGAGACTAGTATGTGGAGTTACTTGTTTCCAATTACTACAAATCAAGCGAAATCAAGAAGTTAAGCTTTGCTAAATGCCGGCTTTCACAGAAAATGGAGGTGTAATAATTGAAGAAAGATGAACCGACATTAAAGGAATTAACCAGACAGGAATCTAAATCGGATATTTCTAATGAGTCTAAGATAGTAAAGTGGATTATTCTGGGGATATCGGCGATTGCCTGCATTTTCCATCTTTATACTGCGGCGACAGGTATATTGCCTGCATATCAACAAAGACCTATTCATCTTGCTTGGATAATGGCTTTATTATTCATTGTATTTCCTTTAACAAAGAATCCAAGGCACCGATTAATAAGATGGATTATAGATGGATTTTTAGCCATTATTAGTGTGGTTATTGGTATGTATTTAGTTGTAAATTATGAAGCAATAGTTTTTAGGATGGGAGCACCTAATCAAATAGATGTGGTTTTTGGAGTAATGTGTATCTTGTTAGTATTAGAAGGTACTCGAAGAGCAGTAGGTAATCCTATGGCAATTCTCGCTTCAATTATGCTTCTATATGCTTTTATTGGTCCTTATATGCCGGGGATTTTAAAACATCGAGGTTACTCTTTAAGCAGGATCGCGTCTCATCAATATTTGACAACAGAGGGGATATTTAGTTCACCTATGAGTGCTGCTTCTACTTTTATCATCCTTTTTATCCTTTTTGGTAATCTCTTAACCCTGACTGGTGGTGGAGATTTTTTTCTCAAGTTTGCTTATACTTTAACAGCTTGGGCAAAAGGAGGGGCGGCTAAAACAGCGGTTTTGGGAAGTGGTTTGTTTGGTATGATTTCGGGAAGTGCAGTGGCAAATGTTGTTACAACAGGGAATTTTACACTTCCTTTGATGAAAAAAAGTGGGTATAAGAGTATTACTGCAGCATCAGTATTAGCATTAGGTTCTACCGGGGGCCAGTTAGCACCCCCCGTTATGGGTGCAGCAGCCTTTGTAATGTCTGAGTTTCTAGGTGTACCTTATTTTGAAGTTGTAAAGGCGGCATGCATTCCTGCTTTCTTATATTATTTATCTCTGATTTTCATGGTACATATGGAAGCGGATAGGAATAATATCCAGGGAATACCTAGGAGTGAATTAACGCCTTTGCATTCAGTTTTGAAAAGCGGCTTTGAATTTATTATTCCCATAATTGTTTTAATCTATATGTTATCGCTACAATGGTCAGCAGCGCGCTGTGTATTTATTTCAATGGTTATTATTTATGTCGTGAGTTTTTTTAGAAAACAGAACAGAATTAGTTTAAAAGATATTGTAATACTTTTTGAAAGAACAGCTAGAGGTTCAATTACAGTTTCAATAGCTTGTGCCTGTGCAGGTATCGTTGTAGGTGTAGTTAGTCTTACAGGGTTAGGTTTGAGGCTTTCAAGCATTATTCTGTCTTTAGCAGGTGGTATTCTGCCGTTAGCTCTTTTCTATACCATGATTGCTTCAATCATACTGGGTATGGGGCTACCTACTACAGCTTGTTATATAGTGTTGGCAGTATTAGCTGCTCCCGCCATAATAGAAATGGGTGTTTCACCTATGGCTGCACATTTGTTTATTTTTTACTTTGGTATTATTTCCAACATTACTCCCCCGGTAGCTTTAGCTTCATATGCAGCAGCAGGGTTAAGTAAAGATCCACCCATGAAAGTTGGTTTTACAGCGTTCAGAATGGGGATAATCCTGTTTGTAATTCCTTATTTCTTTATTTACAACCCTTTATTACTCTTTGAAGGTGAATATATTAAAATCATTGTTTCTATAATTACCGCTTCTTTGGGTGTTTATGCATTTACAATATTCAACCTCGGCTGGTGTAAGAGTAAAATAAATATAATTAACAGACTTGTATTTTTAGCAGCTTCATTACTTCTTATACAATCCAGTCTTAAGACTGATCTTATAGGTTTTGGATTAATGGCAGTTGGATATCTAATAGCATTGAAAATGGCTAAAAGCAGCAATCAAAAAGGTTATATTCTGCGCTAATTTAGAAGTGTTTATTTTGAAAGAGTGGTAAAGACTTGTGTTTGGCATAAGATAATAGCTTATATTATCCTAGATATAAATATTTTCAACTATGCCAAGTTGAAAGCAATTAAGAAGAAATATTAGGTTTAACAAGCCTCTTGCTGAATTGTATTTTGGATTAGAAAGTGAGGCGATTATCGAATGTATATAAATCAAAAAGGTCAGCGCTATGAGACCAAATATTTAGACGCAGGAGATTCCTGTATGCTGATGATGTTGGGGAACGAAATCTCCAGGGAGATGCATGAACGGGTCAAAAGCTTGTACCACTACCTCAATGACCATAAGATTCCGGGAGTCGTGGAGGTGGTTCCGGCTTACCGTTCAATATCGGTTTATTACGATCCCCTTGCAGTCTCATCAACGCAGGTTCTTGCGTGGTTACAGGAAGTCGACGACATGGTTCTGCCCGACGCATCGAATGATAGCGTCAGAAGACTGTACATTCCTGTGTGCTTCGGAGGAGAGTTCGGCCCCGATCTCCACCGCGTGGCGGAGTTTCACAATCTTTCCGAGCAGGAAGTCGTTGATATCTTCTGTGCTCAGGACTACTTGAACTACTTCATCGGATTCATGCCGGGGAAACCCTATCTTGGAGGGTTGCCTGAAATTCTGGAGACGCCACGATTGGATGTCCCGCGATTTAAACTTCCTTCTGGGACCGTCGTCATCTACGGCAAGCAGGCGGCCATCTTCGGCACCGAACAACCCAGTGGAGCTAACTGCATCGGTCGCTCACCCATCCTGATCTACGACATCCGAAAAGAGGATCCTACGCTTCTCCAAATGGGAGATCTACTCCGCTTTTTCCCCATTTCCCCAGAGGAGTTCTCGGAGATTTCGGCACAGGTCGAGGCCATGGAGTACCAAGTCCGAACGGAGTATGTGAAGGAGTGATGGACGATGTACGAGATAACCGTAAATGATCCCGGATTGCAGTCCACCATTCAGGATCTCGGACGCTGGGGGTATCAGTCCAAAGGCTATTCCGTAGGTGGAGCCATGGATCACTTCGCTCTGAAGGCAGCAAACATTCTCATCGGCAACGATCCGGGTGAAGCCTGTCTCGAGATGACATTTAAGGGTGTTGAGGTCACTTTCCCCTGCAGGGCCGTGATCGCAGTCACCGGAGCGGATATGAAGCCCAGCCTCAACGGAAAACCTCTTGAAATGTGGGCCTCTTACCTGGTCAACTCTGGAGACGTGCTCAAGCTCGGGGTGGCTCAAGCGGGACTGAGGACCTATCTGAGCGTCAAGGGGGGCTTTGCTTTCAAACCTTTTCTGGGGAGCAAATCTACCTCTCTGCAGGAAAAATCGGGGAGCAACGCAGGGCAGGCGCTGCAGAAAGGGAGCACTCTCCCCATATCATTCAGCGACATCCCGGATGATTACGCTCCGAAAAAGATGAAAGCCAGCCTCATCCCGGCCTATTACCATGAAAACCGCAAGGAGATCCGGGTCATAGGAGGCCCCTTTGAGGATTCTTTCACGCAGAAGGGAATTCAGACCTTTTACGACTCAGAGTACACCGTCGGGCACGAGATCAGCCGGGTGGGATACCGCCTCGAGGGACAGCCTATCGAGTACGAAGGCGAGGCGGGGCGGCTGATATCGCTCAGTATGACCACGGGCAGTATCCAAGTGCCGGGGGGCGGAATGCCCATCATCCTCTGCGCCGAGCGGAGGACCCACGGGGGATATCCTGTTATTGCCACAGTTATATCGGTGGACATGTCGAAGGTTGCCCAGTGCCGACCAGGCGACAAGATCCGCTTCGTCAAGGTCTCTCTGGAAGAGGCCCACAGGCTTTTAAAAGAACGGGAGAATCTCCTGCACGATGATTCTACGATGGAGGCCATTGAGCCTGAAGAAGTTCTGATGCATCTTCCTGATATGGTAGACAATCAATATTACCAACTTTATAATGAATTTTTTTAAGGAGTGAAAACAATATGATACGTGTGGATTTGAATGCAGACTTAGGCGAGGGTTTTGGCGCTTACTCAATATGCAACGAAGAGGAGTTGATCCCGCTCCTCACCTCCGCTAACATCGCCTGCGGTTTTCACGCCGGCGACCCGAACATTATGAGAAGAGTGACCCAGCTTTGTGCCGATAACAACGTGGGAATCGGCGCCCATCCCGGGTTTCCCGATCTCATGGGTTTTGGCAGACGGTTTATGCAGTGCAAGGATGAAGAACTCGAGAACTATCTTTACTATCAGATTGGAGCCTTGGAAGCCTTTGCAAAAATGGTGGGAAAGAAGATTCAGCATTGTAATACCCATGGTGCCTGGGGAAACTGGCTCGAAAAGGACCTCGAGTACTCCAGAAAGTACGTTCGAGCTCTAGCAAAGTACGACAAGAACATCATCGTTAAAGCGATCGCGGGCGGCTACCGTCAGCAGGCTGCACAGGAGTTGGGATTGAGAGTGGCCAGTGAGTTTTTTGCCGATCGTCAACTCCAGAACGACGGACGTCTCGTTCCTCGCTCCGTCCCCGGTTCGGTGATCCACGACAAGGATCTCATCGTAGAAAGGGTACTCCGAGCCGTCCTCGAAGGAAAAGTGACCTCCTTCGAAGGGGTGGATCTATCGGTGAAGGTGGATACCATCCTCACCCACGGGGACACCCCCGGATCCATTGAAATCGTCAGAAGCATCCGTGAGGCCTTGACTCAGCACGGGGTCATCATTACCAAGATGGAAGATTTCATATAAAGTTTAGATTCCAATAAGTTATGCTGTAGTAAATAGCGTGTCTCATGACCCTAACGAATATATATAACGTGCTAGTGAATTACACTAGCACGTTATATATATTGCGAAACAGTGCAGAAAAAACGGGAAATGGGTTAAATCAAAGTATTCAGTTCTCATCTACTCTGACTTGTAAGTATATAAGAGGGTGAAGATAGGTGGCTATGCTAGTAAAGTTAATTGGAATTTTTGCTCTGATGGTAGTTATGCTACAGAAAAAAGTAAAGCTTGGCTATGTCATGCTAATTGCAGCATTAGTAATATCAATTATATTTAATATTGGAATCAAAAATACAATAAAAGTAGCGTTTTACACAATTATTGATAAAGATACAATTAAACTAATTATACTTCTTGTATTGATAATGAATCTTGAAAAGGTAATGTCAAATAGACGACTTATGAGCAAAATGGTTATTTCCTTGAAGAATGTTGTTGGAGATTATAAAATAGCATCACTTATATTGCCTGCGATTATAGGTTTTCTTCCTTCAGCTGGAGGAGCAGTATTTTCAGCACCAATGATAGAGGAAGTTTGTAGTGGAATAATAGTAGAAAATGACAACAAAAGTTTTATTAATTTTTGGTACAGACATGTATGGGAGTATGTGTTTCCTGTTTATTCCGCACTAATACTAGCCTCAGCAATACTAGACGTTACAATTGAAAAATTAGTTAGTTTTTTTTATCCATATACAATATTAAATATAATTATAGGAATTCCAATTGCATATCATTATTTCCCTAAAGGGGTCAAAGACAGACCAAGAGATATATGCAAAAACTTAGTCAAGTTTATATCAAACTCATATCCAATAACACTTATTTTAGTACTATTTTTTATACTTAAAATTGATATTGTTATTACTGTATTGATTGCTCTGTTTTCACTCTTAGCAGTGGAGAAAATTGATATTTTAGAGTTCTGGGACATAATAAAAAAAGATAATTCTTTAACTATAATAGTGACGGTTATTGGTATAATTTATTTTAAAAACATGTTTGTTGAGTCAGCGGTTATAGAAAAGATGCCTTTCATATTTTATTCAATGGGTATAGATGATGTTTATGTTGCCCTTTTTTTACCTCTTGTTATTGGGATTCTTACTGGTATGATGTCAGCAGTTGTTGGAATTACTTTTCCAATAGTTATGAATTTAAGTGGCAATTTGGACTTTAATTTGATTACTTTAGCATATGTTTCTGGAGCAGCCGGTATGATGATGTCACCAATGCATTTGTGCTTTACTCTTACTATTGAATATTTTAAAGCGGATTTTAATAAAGTGCTGATAAGAGTTGCAATAGGTCAAACATTTATAATTGCATGCGCGGTTTTTGATTATTTGATTTTTGCTTAGGATAGCGCTATTACCATTAACTGAGTATTATGAAAAAAAGATCATAATGAGTTTTGTGACACTTTGAATCATACCTGATTTGTTAGACATACAAGAGTAGGATAAATGTAAATCATGGTAATTGGATACGATAAATCCTAAATTATATAGGTATCTTTAAAAGTAACTTTGATTATTGAATAAAGATGCTATAATAGTATTAACAAAATATTGGCTTAAATATGCTATTATTAAGTATACTTGCTGAAATTTATTGGGGTGGATAAAATTATGACTGGAAAAATTGTGTTTATCGCACCAGATAAGAATTTAGCTGATAGGGCAAAACAAGTAATCTCCGGTCTTGGTGATGAAATAGAAGTTTATCAAGGTTCGTTAGATGAAGGTTTAAAAATTGCCAAACAGGTGGTTAAAAACGGGGCTAATATAATAATCAGTAGGGGTGGAACGGGAAATCTAATAAAAAGGAATTTGCAGATACCTGTAGTTAGTTTGGAGACGAGCGGCTTTGACATTATTAATACAATTAATAAAGCTGTGACCTATTCAAATAACATCGGCATAGTTGGCTTTCAAAATTTGATTTCTGCCTATGAAAGAGTCAATAAAATAATGCAAAATACTTTCTCCACGCAAATAACTACAGCCGTTATTACGGATGGAAAAGAAGCTGATAGAAAGATTAAGCAGTTGTACCGATTAGGTATAAGGGTATTTATTGGTGGATATACAGTAATTGATGCAACACAAAAATTAGGATTCCATGGAGTTCTTATAGAATCTGGAAATGAAACTATAGTTGAGGCAATAAGACATGCGAAAAACATACTTGAAGTTCAGTTGAGGGAAAAGGAAAAAACAGAAATATTGAAATCCATAATTGATTTTGCCTATGATGGGATTTTGGGGGTAGATAGAGACGGAATCATAACCGTATTTAACCCAGTGGCAGAAAAGATAATCGGTGTTAAGGCTGAAACGGCTATAGGCAAGCCTGCAGATGACGTAGTGGAAAATACTAGAATGGATTATGTGCTTAAAACAGGAGAAGCAGAACTGGGTGAGATTCAACGTATAGGTGAAATATCGATTGTAACTAATAGAGTGCCTATATTGGTCGAAGGTGAAGTGTTAGGAGCCGTTGCCACCTTCCAGGAACTAGATAAAATACAGAAGATGGAAAGCAAAATCCGAAAAAAGCTACTATATAAAGGACATGTAGCTAAAGCAAGATTTGAGGATATTATTGGGAACAGCAGGGCAATAATACAAGCTAAAGAGAAAGCAAGACAATATGCTGAAGTAGACAGTACGGTATTGATTTTTGGTGAAACAGGAACGGGAAAAGAACTATTTGCACAAAGCATACACAACGCAAGTTCTCGTTATGATAAACCCTTTGTGGCGGTGAATTGTGCAGCTCTTCCTGAAAATCTTTTGGAAAGCGAGCTTTTTGGCTATGTTGAAGGAGCTTTTACAGGTGCAAGAAAAGGAGGCAAGGCTGGATTATTTGAGCTGGCGCATGAGGGAACAATTTTTCTCGATGAGATAAGCGAGATGTCGCCAATGCTGCAGGCAAGATTTTTAAGAGTGCTACAGGAAAAAGAAGTAGTAAGATTAGGTGATGATAGAGTTATCCCCATAGATATAAGAATTATTGCTGCTACCAATCGGGATCTTTATAGCCAGGTGGAAAAAGGTAAGTTCAGGGAAGATCTGTATTACCGCTTATGTGTACTTAGATTGGAAATACCTTCTCTGAGAAAAAGAATGGAGGATATCCCGGCGCTTGTTAGTTATTTTATTGAAGAGAAAGGTAAAAGATTAGGCAAAACGATAAAAAATGTCTCTCCTGAGGCATTGACCAAACTGATAAATTATTATTGGCCGGGGAATGTGCGACAGCTAGAGAATATTATTGAAAGATCCGTAGTTTTGTGCAAAGACGAAGAAATTGATGTCGATATAATTTTTGAAGTTATGAATGGAGCCCCTAATTTTTCAATAGAAGAGAAGCAAAATACTTGCGTAGGGGATGTATCAAATGAGGGCCTTTTAAAGCATGTTGAAGGTGAAATGATTAAGAAGGTCTTGGAAGAAACTAAAGGAAATAAAACTCTTGCAGCAGAAAAATTAGGAATAAGTGTTACAACGCTTTGGAGGAAGTTAAAAAGTTTAGAGGGAAATAACACATAGGCAAGACCCATGAATGCCATCCCAATAAAAAATGAGAGCATGTTCAATACTCCCATTTTGTTATATATGTCTTTAATCTTCGTCTTCGCTGTCAGCATCAACGTTGAACATAGTAAGAGAATTCGTGATTACCTCTTCATCCTTCTTTATAAGTTCATTGTCCAGTTTATAGGCTAATACGTTCAGCATAGCTTCGCCTATAACTTCTACGCCCAGGCCGTACTCAACCTGGACCGAAACTGCAGGGGAGCCCGACTTGCTGACAATCATCGTTCCCAGGGAGATGGGCTTTTGAGAAATCCATGCCAGTATCTGCTTATTGCGGTAGCTTTCCCCACCGAGACACTCTACCGGTATAACATCCGAGAACTTTCCGTTGGTTTTTGCTACAAAAGTATCCCCATTTGCTTCATACCATACATGTACTTCAAACATCCCGTTTACCCTGACGTTTACTTTATTATCCCCGATCTCTTCGAAGCTGCACTCTTTAATCTGGGCGTCTTTTACGGTGCAGCCGAGAATCTGTGCAGGTTTTTTATTATCAACGGGACTTATATATATAGTGGTATTACATATCTGAGTGGCGCTACCGTAAACTGCATTGGTTATAATAGTTCTTACCCTGCCCGCATCCGCACTCATCATGATGTCTTCTTCCATTCATTTCACCCCTTTTGGCAAATTTACACCTTATATTTACTATAGTATTCTTCAGCAATATATGTGTGATATTTGGACCGCAAATTTCACAGATAATTCACGTTTTGCAATACAGAAAAATAAAATGTTCTAGAAAGTATTATTCCGGACAGGAAGGAGAGTAGATATGCCAAAAACAGCGATTGTGACCGGCTGCGCAGGCTTCATAGGCTCTCATCTATGTGAGGCCCTTGTTGACAAAGGGTGGCAGGTTACGGGAATAGATTGCTTTCTGGATAACTACAGCAGAGGCATTAAAGAAAAAAACCTGTCCTCGCTGCTGGATTGCCCGGACTTCGTTCTTGTCGGGGAGGACCTTACGAAGGTACGGCTGGAACCATACCTCAGAGAAGCCGACACAATCTTTCACCTGGCGAGCCAGCCCGGCGTGCGGGGCAGTTGGGGAAAACGCTTCGACACCTATATAGCGAATAATGTTTTAGCAACCCAGAGGCTCCTGGAGGCGGCGAAAGGCTGCGATATAAAAAAGTTTGTATACGCATCGTCTTCCTCGGTCTACGGCAATAACAATATCCTGCCCATGAGTGAGCATCATTTGCCTAAACCCTTTTCGCCTTACGGCGTTACGAAGATGGCGGCAGAGAATTTGTGCCATCTCTACCATGAAAACTACAATGTTCCGGTTATATCATTGAGGTATTTTACGGTCTATGGTCCGCGGCAGCGTCCTGATATGGCCATAAGCAATTTCATAAGCTCGATTGCATCGGGAAGGCCCATCACCATATATGGAGACGGCAATCAAAAAAGGGATTTCACGTATGTAGATGATATAGTGCAGGCTAATATACTGGCTGCCGGGTCTACGGTTGCCGGCGAGGTTTTCAATGTAGGAAGGGGACAGCCCGTAAGGCTTATCGAGGTGATAAATATGATTGAAAGAATACTAGGAGAAAAAGCCTGTCTGGAATTCATAAGCGTCCAAAGGGGAGATGTAAAGGATACCTTTGCCGACATCACCAAGATAAACCGGATGTTAGGCTTCAATCCTTCCGTTGAGCTTGAAGCAGGTCTGGCCAGCCAGATTGAATATTTTTTAGATAAGAACTGTGCATTATGAAACAAATCTCTAACCGGTGAATACTATATTTACAGAAAGGGCCATTCTGACAGGGACATTTTAGTGGCCAGAAATTCAGTGGCTAGTGACCAGTGGCTAGGACCTAGCACCTGTGATCTGTGATCTGTGAACTGTGATCTGAAAAGTAGAAAGGAGAGGAAATATGAAATACAAAGAAGGGTATGTCGGTACCAGAAAAGAGTGCATCGGTTTCATGGGTGAGCTATTTACCAAATTATTTAAGGGCCAGCTGACAGTGGAAGACGTTCAGGTAGAAATCCCTGAAGACAAAGAGCTGGATTACAAAGTCAAGTATGAAAACGATGAGATGGAGGGGCAATTAGCAGTAAAGATTTCATGGATGAACGCTGAAATAGAAGAAGAGGAAGAGCCCGAAGAGCAAGAAGAAGAGGAAGATTAACAAATAGGGAGATATTCTCCCTATTTGTTAGTTAGATGAGGTCGGACTTCTTTAATGGAACCGTAGCAGCAAGGGTATTCATGCATAATTCAAGACTGCGGTAAAAGTCAAGTAAATTGCTGAAAAAAATTTGGAGTTTTTGATGGCACAAACTGTAAGTTTTCAGGAAAAAGGGTATAGAAAACTAAGCCTACACAGGAGAGATGGCAGATGTAAGCAACTGGAAATTACTCAATCAATTTAACACTCCGTAGGTCTTGACTATTCGCCCCAAAGATGCTAGATTTAGGGTAAGTGAAGACCTACGTGTTGACTGCTCGACCCCGCGCATTTCCTGCTGGCGAGGCAGAGTTCTTTTAGGGCGTGCGGCAACTGTTAGTGTCTTCACTTTTTTTGTTGCCGTTTCCTTTGGCTTTTGCGACGCCTGAGAGTCCTCTGACTGCACCTTGGGAACAGAGGTCCTGGACACCTCCTTATGAACAAGCTTGCGGTGCTCACGTATTTCCGGAGCCATGTACAACTGGTTCCTGGATAGGAGAGCATAGACCAAACGCACAAGCTTGCGTGCTGTGAGCGACAGCGCTCGTTTGTAGGGATGGCGAGCGGTTTCCTTGAACTTGCGGTTAAAGTACTCCCTGTACTCAGCATTGTGGTTAACCATACACTGAGCAGCCTGGATCAAGTAGTAGCGAAGGTAGGAATTGCCTGTTTTAGTCAAGGGAGTAACATTACCGCTAAAGTTGCCGGACTGGTTTTTCCTCCAGGTAAGCCCGGCATACTTAGCCAACTGAGCCTGACCGGGAAAGCGAGAGATATCACCAATTTCAGCAAGGATACCGGCAGCCAACACAGGTCCGATGCCCGGAATGGATTCCAGCACAGTGCTAAACTTCCGCATTTTCTTGGCAATCTTCTTATCCAAACGGGCAATATGCTTTTCTAAAAGCTCAAGCTGCTGCAAAGTCTGCTTAATCAGCATATGTACCTGATCTGCCAGTTCTTTTGGGATGGGAAAAGAATCCCTGGCAGTCTGATAGACCAGGTTGGCCTTTTCATCCACATCGCGGAAGTGCCCTTTGCTGAATTCATGAAGCAACTTTCTGAGTTCACCAGTGGAAACCTCCGCAATGTCTTCAGCCGAATGAAACTTCTTCAGCAGCTTCCTTGGCGTGGCACCAAACATGTCCGAAAAAGGCTTGGTCCTGCTCCATTCACTGAAAGTGAGGAACAAGAAGGATTTGGCATAGTTTTTTAGCTGTGATACATGCTGTGTCAGATGATAGCGGAACCTTGTAAGTCTTTGTAGCGCCAAGAAATCAACATTAGGGACCTGGCCTTGAGGTATCCTGCCAAAACGCAAGCGGTCAGCAATGACAAAAGAATCCTTGATATCAGTCTTATCCATATCGGGATAAGAACCACGAAAATTGCTAACAACCTTGGGATTGAGAGGTAAAACCTCGGCGTCCTTATCGCCAAATGAAGCACTGGAAGCCAAGAAATTGAACAGGGGGAACCAGTACAAAGCGGTAGCTTCCATGCCGATGATCAACTTCTCGAAATCCCCTGCATCCATGAGGGAATTGAGATATTCAACCATGGCCAGGGCACCAGGCAGGTTGTTAGCGAAGCTTAGGGACTTTCCGACAGTATTGCCGTCATAGTCCATTAGACAAAGCTGATTGTTTTCCAGACTGACATCAATACCGGCAAAAAGTCTTTTACTCATTAAGATCACCACCTTAGAAAGAAATTGAAATTGGAATAGGGGTCCCAGCATCCCTGGCAAGCTCAACATCCTCGCCAGAATCAGAATTCAAAGAAACAAACTGCGCGTTAGAAGTACCTGCCAGGGGAGGGGGTACACTCTTAAAAAGAAGTCACCTAAAAGGCGCAACAAGGAGGAGGCGTACTTCCCCTATACCATAGTTGATTATGCTGGAAAGCCCTAAACTTGTAAACACTTTTGATTTTTCAAAGAGCAAAACTCAAACTTTTTTTGAGAAGCTCTCAATCCCTGGAATTACAGGGCTTTGGGCTCTCAAATTGACGCTAATTTAATTTTATACGAGGAGGAGAAATTATGCGGGAGATTTACGGAGAAGCGCTGGAAGGCGTGCTGGCGCAGTACGATATCGATGTTATCGATATAAAGGTTGAATCCTATAAAGGGAAAAAGGGTGTATGGTGGATCAAGGCCCCGGATGGCTACAAAATCCTTAAAAAACAGTCCAATTCTAAAGAAACCGTGGGCTTTATAATTGCTGCAGTAGAATATTTGCAGCGCAGGGGTATCCGCATTCCACAAATAATAAGAACCGTTGATGGAGGAAACTATGCCTATTCCGGCAATAATTGCTATATATTAAGTGAAGCCGTTTATGGTAAAAATCCGGATTACAGCAATCCAGGGGAGCTTAAAAGAACAGCGCAGGAAATGGCCAGGTTTCACAAATCATCCATTGGCTTTACTCCTCCTGCAGACTGTAAGCCGAGGGTACATCTCGGGAAGTGGCCGGAAAAATACAGGGCGGATGTGGATAAGCTCAAGAATTTTTATGCTGCTGAAGGCTCGCAGCCACAGCACAGCGCTTTTGGCAGTATCATATTAAAAGAATTTCCGCATTTCCTGAAGAGGATTGAAAATTCGATCGATGGTCTGGAAGGGTCTTGCTATTCCAGTTGGGTGAACAGCTGCATCGATACGGGATGTTTGTGCCACCAGGATTTTGCTGCAGGGAATCTTGTTCTGACTGAATCCGGCGAGTTTTTTGTGCTGGATACGGATTCCGTAACTATGGATATACCCATAAGAGATGTCAGGAAACTTCTGTTGAAGATCATGAAAAAAAGAGGCGGTTGGGACGTGGGCCTGGCCAGAGACATCCTCGCCTGGTACCAGGAGAAAAACCCCCTGGACCTCTGCCAGTGGCAGGTCCTGAAATGGGAACTGCTTTACCCCCATCTGTTCGCAGGCATCATGGGCAAATATTATGAAAAACGGGAAAAAAGCTGGACCGAAGAAAAGTATCTGAAACGCTTGAAGGAAATGGTGCATATAGAAAAGACGGTTGAACCTGTCATACAGGATTTTGACACCGTAATTCCGCGGTAACCAATGAAAGGGAGGATTGCACGTGAGCATAAAGCAGAATGACACCGGCCTGACGCAGATGGCTGAAAATGTCCTGGCTAATTATAATATTGCTCCCGATCAGATAAGGCTTATACAGAACAAAGGGCTGAAGACGCTATGGGAAGTGGCCTTTAAAGGCCGGCGGATGTGCCTGAAAAGGCTCAGGCATTCGGTGGATAAAGCTATGTTTTCGGTCTATGCCCAGGTTTATATCTATAATAACGGAGGCAACGTTCCGGCGGTGCACTTAAACCGTGAAAACAATGCAATAACTCAATATATGGATCACCTCTTCGTATTATACGAGTGGATTGAAGGCAGGGATTTGAACTTCAGCGATGCTTTTGACCTGCGTCTGGCGATGGAGGGCCTGGCCCGTTTTCACAAAGCCTCTGTAGGGTACCGGCCCCCGGCTGAAGCGAGGACCTCCTCAAAGCTCGGAAAGTGGCCGGGACAGTACCGCTCCATGAGAGACAATATGGCTAAGTGGAAGAACCTGTCCATGTCCAAAGCCGGGCAGCAGGGGTACCGCTCCTACCTCAAACATGTTGACTCTGTAATTGAAATGGCAGACATTGCCATAAAGGCTCTGGATGCGTCGCCGTACAGTGCTGCTGCATCGGTTGACAACGAACAATGCCCCTTATGCCACCAGGACTACGGTGAAGGCAACGCCCTTCTATCGGAAAAGGGAGTATTTGTATTGGACCTGGACGGGGTAACCTATGACTTGCCTGCCAGGGATCTGCGAAAGCTTATAGGGAAGCAGATGGAAGACAACGGCTGGACGGATAAGAGCATTGCATCGCAGATACTGGGAAGCTATGAAAAGAACAACGGCCTGTCAAAACAGGAAAAGGAAATATTAAAAATCGACCTTTTGTTTCCGCACTGGTTTTTTGCCGAGGTAAAGAACCTGTTCAAGAAAAACAAACCGGTAGAGGACAGCAAAATTGAGAGGGCTGCAAGAATGGAACAGGCCAAATTTACCATGCTACAGCATAATATCGGGGACATTATAGTGATCAGTGGCTAATTATTAGCTATCAGATGCCAGTTCTCAGTTGCCAGTGCATAGGGTAAAGCTTAAGGGAAAAGGCCTGTAAGACTAACCTTTGAGGCTGAGAACTGATAACTGAGAACTAGAAACTGAATTATTGCACCTAGTGCCTGCGATCTGTCGACTGCGATCTGAGAGCTACGAACTACCAACTACGAACTACGAACTAACACAAAGTGTGTCCCCATACCTTAAAGCGGCGGTTTGTCTCCATACCGATCGGGGACATTCCGCGGCAAGGAATACTCGCGTAGCAGCGGTGTGTCCCCATACCGATCGGGGACATTCCGCGGCAAGGAATACTTGCGTAGCAGCGGTGTGTCCCCATACCGATCGGGGACATTCCGCGGCAAGGAATACTCGCGTAGCAGCGGTGTGTCCCCATACCTTAAAGGAGGAAATTATGAAAATTGCGCTTATCTGCACTGAAAAACTGCCCGTTCCGGCAATATCCGGAGGAGCTATTCAAATATATATTGACGGAATACTGCCTGTTCTTTCCATGTACCATGATATAACCGTGTTCAGCCTTCAAAGCAGCAAACTGCCCGCAACAGAGACTGCGGGAAATGTCCGGCACGTCCGGATACAGGGAAGAACCAGGCACGAATATCTCAACAGCCTTAAACGCGTGATTTCCGGTGAGTACCGGTTGATCCATGTTTTCAACAGGCCGGTGTGGATTCCTTCCCTGAGCCCGCTTGCGCCGGACAGCGCTTTCAGCCTCAGCCTTCACAATGAGATGTTCCTGCCCAAGAAGATCGATCCTGAAAAAGCGCAGAACTGCATAGATAGGGTAAGCTTCATCACAACTGTGAGCAGGTTCATAGCGGACGGCGTGAAAAACCTGTATCCGTCTGCTGAAAATAAGTTAAATGTTGTGTATTCCGGTGCCGATATAAGCCAGTATAAACCGTTCTGGTCCCAGGAGGCGATTGAAGAGAGGAATGCCATGCGCACAAGGTTTGGCATCAATGACCATAAGGTTATACTTTACGTGGGAAGGTTGAGCAGTAAAAAGGGCGCGCATATACTGCTGCAGGCGATGAAGCGGGTGACGGAAAAGCATCCCCGGACAGCGGTAGTGTTCGTAGGCAGCAAATGGTACGGTACCAACGCGACCGATGACTATGTGAGGCAGCTGCAGCTGGCGGCGGAAGAATTGAAGGATTTGGTGATATTCACCGGATTTCTACCCCCCAGGGAAATTCCCAGATACTACAACCTTGGCGACATATTCACATGCGTTTCCCAGTGGAAGGAGCCCCTGGCAAGGGTGCACTATGAAGCCATGGCTGCCGGCCTGCCTATAATAACCACCAACCGTGGGGGCAACGCCGAAGTAATCACGCATGGCGTTAACGGCCTTGTCATTGAAGATTATAATAACCCGGAGGCTCTGGCGGACAATATCATTTATCTCATAGAGCATCCGGATGCTGCGATGGACATGGGACGGACGGGCAGACAGCTTGCCGAAGAAAAATACAACCTGGACAGAACCGCATACCAGCTGTTGGAACTGTTTGAAAAAATCTAGGAAGCAAGGGGACGGGGTTCCCTCGCTTCCCCTTGCTTTTTGCTATTGACTTTTGCTGAATTATTTGATCAACTTAACAAATAGATATAGCTCAGGCTGGTCTATGTTGATCTCTCCCGCCGCCTTCCCCTCCGAACCGCTGATATGCTTAAATATATAAAGAACCCGGACGCTTTCATTCTCTTCCGAAAAGGTCATCTCCGCCTGGTTCAGGCTATTCTTGCCTTTGTTCTTTTCATGAATTTTTATGGCAATATCCTCTATGCTCCTACGATAAACTGTCTGCCCCTGCCTTACCACCTGAAGCTCCTTGTTGTGCGGCGTATAGGTTATATCGACAGCATCGCCGGGAGCGCCGTGTTCATTCAGCTGACCATAGTTCACAACAAGAAAGTAATCATAGCCGCACCTTGATGTAGCTTTTGAAAATGGATTTTATGTTTTCAATGTCGGGGAAAACTGTCTGGTGGATATAGCCCTTTCTGAAAAAAACATATATTTTTTAGAAGCCCTTTTGGATTTGAAGGAGTATAAAAATGCGCTAAGCCATTACAACTTTGAGAAGTATACCGCGGGTCAACTGCAATCACCTTAGAACCATATAATAGAGCTTTATACTCTAACATTTGACGCAGTTGGTAGAAAGCCCACGATACAGTTTCATAGAAGAGGAAGCAGACGAAGAGGAAATCCCAAGTGATGGGATAGATTAATAAAATAGGTCAGTACTAAGGAGGCATCTGGAGAGTGGAAGCAAAGCCTACTGACAATCCGGTACAAAGCAGCTTATTAAAGAGTGCTAATAGACTAATAAAAATTGTGGGGAATGCGTTTTTTGGAGTAATGGTGTTGATGGTTGTTATGATGGTGTTCTTCGTGATACAGAATAAACTATCCGGAGGTCCGCCAAAGGTTGCGGGGCACCATATGTATATGGTTTTAAGCGGCAGTATGGCCCCGGCATTTGATACCGGCAGCCTGACCTTTGTCAAACCTGTGAAGCCGGAACAAATTAAAGAAGGAGATATAATTACCTTTAATAGGCAAAGTTACCCTGGCCATCCCGTATTTCGGGTATCTCATGAGTTTTGGCCAGACTTTAGTATTAATAATCATACCTGGGGCATTGCTGATAATTTCTGAAGCGCATAAATTATACATAAATATTTCGAAGTTAAGGAAAGAAAAAAAGGATCCTTATTTGCTCAAACAAGCTGTGAGGAAGGATGAAAGATGATGAAAAGGCATGTTTTAGCGGATTTTATGTTAATAGTTCTGCTGGGCTTTCTCATGGGAGGGGCTGCAACGGCTTACTTCACAGATGAAACATCTCCCCGTTCTTCGCCGGAATTTGTATTTGGCACAGTGGATATAAAAGTTGAAAAGATAACGGGCGGAGATATTACGATTGTTACTCCAGAGGAAACCAGTACGGGGGCATAGCATATGAAAAAGGTAGTCGCGGTTATTCTCATCATTACAGGTATTGCGTTGATAGCATACCCAAAACTCAGAGAAGCATATTACGACCATAAGCAGGAGCAGCTCTTGCGGGAATGGGAAAACAGTATGGCTCTGCCGGAATTACAGGACACAGGGGAAGCCGGGGAGGATGAAGAAGGCGTTGTCGAGGATAATGAGCAGGCAGAAACTGCGGAGAAGATGCTGGAACGCATGCGGTATATTGAAGAAAATATGGAGGGCATGCTGAAAGAGGTAATAAAAAAGGATGTCTCATATGTGTACGAGGTATTCGAAAAATTATCGTAAAACCTGAAGAGACATGGGTATTGGCTCCCCAGGGCAGGGATAGGCTGATAACCCTGGTAACCTGCGACTACAGCAGCAAACCTACGCTCCGCCTGATAGTACGGGGTAAACTCGTGGAAAACTGAGGAAGCAAGGGAGAACCATCCCTTTGCTTTTTTGTTGTTGACGTATTTAGAAAGTTTTGCTAACATTGAAGCAGGATTAAAAATGAACGGGGGTTTATTAATGTGCAGGTGCTGAAGGACGAGATCAGGGAGAGCATTTACCAGGCCGCTTTGACGGAGTTCAGCGAGAAAGGCTACGAAAAGGCCTCCATGAGGAATATAGCAAAAAGAGCGGGTATCACAGCAGGAAACATGTACAGGTATTTTAAAAACAAGGATGATTTGTTCTATACGGTAACAAGCCCGGCCTATGACGAGATAGTGAGGTTCATAGTAGAGCAGGAGCTTCCCCGGGGAAACGACCGTGAATGGGAGAACATGAACGTTGATAAACAGACCGACGGGATCGTCAGCATATATCTCGAACACAAGAAAGAGTTGCTGGTCATCATAGATGGAAGCAAGGGCACCAGGTATGAGAGGGCGAAAGATGACATAATCCGGCTGGTTGAGAATATGATTACTAATATATTGAAGCTCAGGTCTGAAACGGATGGGCTGGCAATGCCGGACCCCCATTTTATCCATGTGCTGTCGGCCAGCGTTATTGAGGGAGTAATACTGATACTGAAACAATATAAGGAAGATGAGAAGGTCAGGGAAATGGTCCGGCAGTTCATAGGGTTTATCTTCAAAGATTTTACCGAAAGAATATCCGGTTAGATTATTTGGCCTAAAAATGAACGTATGTACATTTTTAGGCAGTGATTCCGGTGTAAAAAGTCTCCATCGGCGGTAGTGAGGATCCGGTGTCTTAGACCGTCACTTACCACCTTTGTTGGGTTTTTACACCAGAACCAACCATTTTAAAACTGACAAGGATTGAGAGGGATTGAAATGAACAGGAGAATACTCGTGTTGTTCCTGGTATTAATATCTATAATCACTGTGGCCTGCACACCCGGCGGCAGTGAAAATGCAAGGGCAAAGCCCGTAAAGGTGCTGGAGGTTCAGGAGGAAACAATGGAAAAAACCCTTGACTATATAGGAGTGGTTGAGGCCGAGGTCTTCAAGAAGATTGCTTTCAAAAGCGGCGGAAGGATTAAGAGGGTCCACGTCAAAAAAGGTGAAAGCATAGAGAAGGGGACCGTACTGGTGGAACTGGATGCCCAGGACCTTGAGTTTGCCTGCGATGCGGCCAAAGCCGGGATGGAAGCGGCCAGGGCACAGCTCGATAAGGCGCTGAAGGGTGCTAGGAGCGAGGAAGTGAACAATGCTGCGCTGAATGTAAAAAAAGCGCAGGATGCCTATGACTTTGCCCTGGAAAACTTCACGAAGCTGGATAAGCTCTACGGTGAAGGCGCTATATCCAAACTGGACCTGGATAAGGCAAAGCTGGAGCTGGATGTCAGCCAGACGGAACTGGAACAGGCAAAGGAAGTATACAGCCAGGTTGCGGGGGGGACCCGGGAAGAGGATAAGAAGATGGCCTATGCCAGTTGGGAACAGGCAAAAACAGACTATGAGCAGAAGAAGAAAATGCTTGAGGACGCAGTAATTACTTCGGATCTGGACGGCTATGTCGTGGACGTTCTGTACGATGAAGGGGAGCTGGTGGCGGCGGGGTACCCTGTGGTAGTGATAAGGGGTGAAGGCCAGGTCGTCAGGGTGGGTATTTCCCAGAAAGACATGGGCAGCTTTGGCGAAGGGGCCAGGGCTGTTTTGAGTGCGGACGGGATTATTGAAACCGGGCAGGTAACGGAGATCTCGCAGGTGCCCGACACCAGGACAAGGACCTATGAAACCGAAATCCTATTGGATGGGAGCAGGTTTGAAATCGGGTCGGTTGTGAAGGTTAAGATAGTCCTGGGATATGAAACGGGCATATGGATACCAATAACCTCGGTGATGAACGACGGGGAAGACTATGTGTTTGTTGTTGAGGAAGATACCATTGTGAGAAAGGGAATCAGGCTGGGAGAGATACGGGAAAGCAGTGTAATGGTGGAAGGGCTGAATCGCGGAGATAAACTGGTAATAGAGAATGCCAGGCAGGTCAGGCCCGGCGATGGGGTAACGATTATTGAGTGAGTGCAGGGGTGACGGTATGCTGAAGGCGTTGGTTTACTCAGCTATAAAAAACAGAAAACTGACCCTGTTCGTGGTGGGGCTCTCTATAATCTTCGGTCTCTACAGTTATTATGCCACACCGAAGCAGGAGGCCCCTGATTTAGATGCTCCGGTTGCAGTGATTACCGTGGTGTATCCCGGGGCATCCCCGGAGGACGTGGAAAAGTGCGTGACAAGCAAAATAGAAGACGAGATTGTGGAGATAAGCGGATACGGCTATGCCCATTCATATTCGGGCAACAGCATATCCACAGTGATAATGAGGCTGGAATACGGGACGGATATAGATAGCGCATGGACCGAGCTTAGGCGGAGGATGAATGACCTGCAGGTACACCTGCCCGATGAATGCACGGAGATACAGGTGAATACCAACCTGGTTGATACCGCCGGTTTTATACTCAGTGTCTCGGGTGACGGATATACCGGCAAGCAGCTGGAAGAATACGCCAGGGATATAAAGAAAGAGCTTGGGAGGGTGCAGGGGGTATCCAGGATAGATATCCTGGGAGCACAGGATGAGGAAGTAGTGGTTGAGGTCGATGTCGGCCGGCTCAATTATTGCGGGCTGTCCCTCGAGGATATCGCAAATATAATAAAGGTGCAGAACGCTGAAATACCGGCAGGAAGCATTGGCGAAGGCGGAACACGCATAAACGTGACGGTGCCGGGAGCGTTCACGTCAATTGGTGAGATAGAAAACACTATTGTCGATGTTTCGGTGGAGAACGGTTCGGTGCTCCGGTTGGGCGACATTGCTTCGGTGACTATTAAACCCGGTGAAAAGAATGTCAGGACAAAACACAATGGCAGAAATGCAGTTCTGCTGAGCGGATACTTTAAGCAGGATGAAAATATAGTGCTGTCGGGAAAGAAAGTGGAGAACAGGATAATACAGCTTGCGAAAGAACTGCCGGAAGGCGTGGATGTGGAAAAGGTGTTGTTTCAGCCGGAGGATGTCAGAAAATCGGTCAATAGCTTTGCCCTGAATCTCCTGGAAGGAATGATATTTGTAATAATTGTGGTCTTTGCAGGCATGGGCTTAAGGAATGCCATCGTGGTTTCCACGGCAATACCTGTGTCAATACTGATCACCCTTATTGCCATGTATTTGCTGGGGATAAAGATTCACCAGATATCCATAGCAGCCCTTATCGTTGCCCTGGGCATGCTGGTGGATAACGCTATCGTAATAAGCGATGCCATACAGAATAGAATGGACAGGGGAGATGGGAGGATGGACGCCTGCGTTGAAGGGGTAAGGGAGGTGGCTGCTCCGGTATTCACATCGACTCTTACTACTATATGTGCCTTTATGCCCCTGCTGTTTCTTTCGTCCATAGCAGGGGAGTATATATCCAGCCTGCCGAAGATTGTAATGACAGCCCTTTTTTCATCGTACATGATAGCCCTGTTTGTGACCCCTACACTGGCGTTCATCTTTTTCCGGCAGGGCGAAAAAAGCCGCAGGGAATATAGAATCCGCGGTTATTTCAGGAGCATGCTGGAAACAGGAATGGAAAGAGAAAGAACCATGCTGAAATACGCTGTACCGGTGATACTGCTGACAGCCCTTATGGTAAGCCAGCTGGGCCTCCAGTTTTTTCCCAGGGCGGACAAAAATATAATATATATAGACGTGAAGACCGAGAGAAACTCCGGCATAGACACTACCGAAGGTATTGTAGACAGGGTATCGGAGATACTAGGGGAGCAGCCGGAAGTTACCGGCTTTACCGCTGCAATCGGCGGAGGGCTGCCGAAATTCTATAATACCACCCCGGTTGTCACCGCATCACCGGATACCGGCCAAATAATGGTCACACTGGACTTGAAAAAGGGAGGCCGGTTCAGGAAAAATTCTGAGATAACCGACTATCTGCAGGAAATATTTGATTCCCGTATAACCGGTGGTACTGTCAGTGTAAAACAGCTGGAAATCGCCGAACCAATAGGGTCCCCCATAAGGGTCAGGATAACAGGCCGGAGTATGCAGGAACTGAGGGAAGCAAGCCAAAACATCAAGGGGATCCTCAGCGCAATAAATGGTACTGTGAACGTTGAGGACGATTACAGCGAGAAGGCATACGAATACAGGATAAACATAGACAATGACAAAGCCAGTTATTTCGGGATCTCCAAACTTGACGTCCAGAGGGAGGTAAGCATCGCTGTTCACGGGCTCACGGCTTCGGTGTACAGGGAGGCGGGGGATGACCTGGACATAATAGTGAAAAGCAGCATCAAACGCAAGGAAGACCTGGATAACCTGGCTATTAAGTCCTCCATTACGTCGGATAAAATAACGCTGAGGGAGATAGCTGAAATTGTCCTGGAGCCCCAAATCCAGACCATAAAAAAGTACGACAGGAACTTGGCTGTTATGGTAACATCCGATGTCAGGTCGGGGTATAATCCGATCCGTATTCAGAAGAGACTGACCCGGCAGCTTGATAAAATGGATATGAAGGGCGTTGAGATAATGTTTGATGGTGAGAAGGAAAAAATAGCCGAGAACTTCGGAAATATCGGTACCTCTGCTATTTTTGCGGTGATGCTCGTATTCGCAGTGCTGCTTTTTGAGTTCAAATCATTCATCCAGTCGCTTGTTATACTCATAACCATACCGCTGTCGGTGGTAGGTTCGGTTTTAGGCCTTTACATATTCCGGCAGCCCCTTTCCTTTACTGCCCTGTTCGGTATGGTCAGCTTAATGGGCATAGTCGTGAATAACGCGATTGTTCTGGTCGACTATATAAACAATGAAAGGAAGCTCGGCAAAGGCATAAGTGAGGCCTGCATCCAGGCTGCGGATAAGAGGTTCAGGCCCATAATGCTTAGCACCGTCACAACCGTCACCGGGCTCATACCCCTTGTCCTTTCGGGGAGTGAGATGTTCAGACCCATGGCGATTTCCCTTATGTTCGGACTGACCCTATCCACGCTGCTGACCCTTGTAGTAATACCTGTAGCTTATAAAGCTGCAGTTGCCCAGATTAAACCCTGACAACATGCCATTCGGCCGGAAGCGCGAGACAGAGGCTTGCCGTCAGGGCCAAACTGGGGTTTAGAAGATAAAGGAGGCTTTAATGAAGAGTAACTTTGGCATCCTTGTGGGTTGCTGCAAATTCTTCATTATCGGGGTCAAAATACTTGTTTGAGGGGGAGCTTACGAACTTCCCATTTTTTATATAGCCGGCATCCCAGGTTGCATCTACTATGACCCAGCGGCCGTCAACCTGCAGTTCATTCCATGCGTGCAGTTGAGGTTCCCACCCGTTGTTTCTGTCCACCACTGAGCCGTATACAACTCTTGCCGGGATATCCAATGACCTTGCCAGTGCTGCAACCAAGTAAGCATAATCACGACAGATGCCCTGGCCTTCTTCAAGTACTGTGCTTGCTTTGTTTACCTGGCTGATGCCGGCTAAATAAGCTTTCTAATCATACTCTATGTTTTCAGTTACCCAGCTATGTATCGCCTGGATTTTTTCCATGTCGGTCATGGAGGGCTTGACGATTGAGCTAGCGAGACTGGAAATCTGTTCGTTTTCGCTCGAATTTAGTGGAGTTATCCCCCGCCCATATGGTGCAGGTGCCCTTCCCGAACCGCAGATACAACTTGACCTGAAACTCACCGTCCGAAACTTCCGCCGGGTAGGTTACCACTTCGCCTCCCGGTCCTCTCACGCAAAGCCATACTTCAGAGAGATCGGACCTTCCTTCTACATACAGAGGCTGCCGTCAAAGGACTGGTCGCTGGATTTTGGAGAGGTTATCTCAATGCCGGACGATTTGAAGCTGACACTGTATGCAGCCTGTGCCGAAACGCCCGCGCTCAGCAGTATGCTTGTACATATCACCAGTATCAGAATTTTCCTGTAAGTGTTCCCTCTCCTCATCATTTGTTACGACCCTTTAATGTCAGGGGACACACCGCTGTCCCCAATAATACAAAAACCCGCACGCCAGTGCGGGTAATATACAGTACTCATATTTCCGGCAACTGGCTGGCATAGCGCTCACGGCGCTGTAGCCCCTTTAGCTTTGCGTCACCGTCTTTCGACGGGTTTGCCTTTATCGAGTTTTTGTTTATTTTTGTTTATATTCTATATTATAATAGAAAATATTGCAATATTGTGTAGAAAAATTTTCTAATTTTATTTTGTGTTTTTGCCTCTGCCCGTTAATTTCCCGGGATAATGCCCTTTTAAGTATTGTATAATAGAATCAAAAATGGGGGTGACGTTTTTTATGCACAGGAATAACATGATACTCCTGGTCCTGGTTTTATTGATCATCGCAACGTCCTTTCTTGTCTACCGCGGCGCGGAGCTGTATTTAGTGCTGATATTTTTCGCCCTGAGCCTGGTGAATATGCTTCTGGCTGTAATCGTGCTTTACCGCAGGGACATCAACAGGGCAATACCCCTTATCAGCTTAATAATCACCATATCCATCACAGCATTTATTATATTTCACCTGTTTGTGATAATCGGCGGGATTAAAGGGCTGCTATGAGGTCCTATTCCGGCTTAGTCTTGCCATCCTTCCAGTGTTTGCGGCATACCGACAGGTAAAGGTCGTTTCCTCCAACCAGTATTTGCTCACCCTCCATTACTTTTTTTCCGTCCTGTACCCTCATATTAAAAGTAGCCTTTTTCTCACACCAGCATATAGTCCTTATCTCATCCAGTACATCGGCCCATGCCAGCAGCCACTGGCTGCCTTCGAACAAGTTTCCTAAAAAATCCGTTCTCAGGCCGTATGCGATAGTGGGAATGTTGAACCGGTCCACAATCTCGGTTAGCTGATAAACCTGCTGTTTTGTCAGAAATTGCGCTTCATCTACAAAAACGCAGTGGATGCTTTCGCTTTCCAGCCTTTGCTTTACATAATCAAACATGTCGAAGGCGGGGTTTACCGATATTGCATCCAGGCTCAGCTCAGCCCTTGAATATATCTTGTCTTTTCCCCATCTGTCGTCAATGGCGGAGGTGAATATTATTGTTCTTAGATTTCTTTCCACATAGTTGAAATTTGATTTAATCAGGTCCAAGGATTTGCCTGCATTCATAGACGAATACTTGAAATATAGTTTAGCCAAATTTATACCCCCAGTTATAAAGATATGATTATTAATATTTTCTAGCCGGGGGACAATTTTCCTTCTGATATGAGATATTTTGACACCGCTGCATGCTTATACAAGCCTGTCTAAAAAGGCTTTCATTACTTCGTCGAAGGGCATAGCGCCTATCTGGTCCATGATCTTTTCCAGCTGGGTCTTTTGTTTCAACGAACCGGTAAGGACGAATTGAACGTTTTGATCCCTGTCCACCAACACCGAGTCAACCTGCAGGGCTCCACTCAGCAAGCCAATTATTACCAGGGCGCTGGACGGATTTATTGCATTCTTTTTGTTCTTGCTGTCTTTATTATCATCTTTATCCCCATCCTGGCTACCTATACCCAGCCGCTTCACAGCTTCTTTTAAAAGGGAATTCATATCATCGGATGAAAAGGCCAAAGTTCTCCCTCCACGTCATATCAGACTAGGCAGGAGGAATGACTATAGTTTGCCCTGGGATTTCAACGGGTGCGGCAAGACCGGTGGCAAAAAGAATAAACACCGCTGTGGCTATTATCAGCAGCAGATCATGTTGACAATCCTCCTGAAATGACATCTGTATCACACCTTTGCAGTA
Organism: Bacillota bacterium; assembly: GCA_013540605.1. Taxonomy (GTDB): domain Bacteria; phylum Bacillota; class Clostridia; order Ch29; family Ch29; genus Ch29. The sequence continues at coordinate 80,550 of JABVCK010000028.1, read as the reverse complement.
TACGTTATACTAGTATTATATTATTTCCCCGGCAAACTGTGATTGCGAGCGATAGTAATCAGTGGCTAGTGGTCAGTGGCCAGTATCTAGCACCTAGTACCTACGAACTATGCCTGACGTTAAACAGGTTGTTCAGCAGGTACCGGGTTGAAATAAAAATGTTGTTCAGCTGCCGGTATCCTACTCCCCTTATCCTGAGTTCCCTTGCAAGGGCATATTTTTGGTTGTGGCTCCGTACATCCTCAAACCATACCTCGTGCATCCGTCCCTGCTCGTCCGTGTAAGTGAAATACGGCGAACCGTATACTGCCTGAGATTTCTCAGGGGTATATTCAATATCTGCCCGGGAAATATTGTGTAGGGCGTACTCAGGCCGCTGGCAACAGCAATACTTTCAACGCTGACGTTGAATAATCTGGATATGGAGAAAAGCGTGTCGCCGGGCTGCACAACATATCTGAATATGACCCCGTCTTCCGGTGTAGGTACCAATAGATTTTGTCCTACCACCAATGATAATACCTCCAGGATTTGCAAATTTATATTACCTAAAGCTTTTTTTATTATTCTATGATAGAGTATAATGGGATGATTCAATTGAGCGGAATATACAGGGTTAAATAGAATAGTTTAATATAGGATAGCAAGTTGATGACGGAAGGAGAGGGACGGATGGAAATTGGAGTCTCAACGGCGTGTTTTTATCCCGAGTTACTAACCGAGGAAACCATTGAGGTGATTTCCGGAATGGGTTTCGAAAAGATTGAAGTATTCCTTGAAACTGCATCGGAATATGAGCCGGACTACTGTGAGAAACTAAATGAAATAGTAAAGAAAGAAGGCTTAGAGGTTTATTCGGTTCATTCCTTTGCGGCCCAACATGAGCCTTTCCTGTTTGATAAGTACCGTCCGAGAAGAGAAGATGCGCACAAGCTTTTCAGCAAAGTGGTTAAAGGTGCCGGCATTTTGGGCGCAAAGCACATAACCTTCCATGGACCGGGGAGGAAATGGCTGGGCAATGAGGACGTCGCGGTGAAGGAAATAGCCCGCACCATGGATGGGCTTGCTGCCGAGGCAGGAGAATACGGTGTTTCGCTGGCATGGGAAAACGTGTATTGGTGCCTTTCACACAGTCCTGAGCTGATGGAAAAAATAATGGGTATGATCACAAGCGCAAATATAAACTTTACCCTTGATCTGAAGCAGGCCAACAGGAGCGGAGTGGACATAGAGCGCTATTTAGAGGTTATGGGCAACAGACTGGTAAACGTGCATATAAACGACTATTCGTTGGGTAATATGTGTCTGCTTCCCGGAAAGGGAGGTGTTGATTACAGAGCTTTGTTTGATATTTTAGAGAAAACCGGATATAAAGGTCCGTATATTATAGAAGTATACCGGAACAATTTTTTTGAATATGACGAGGTTTCGGAAGCCAGAGATTTCCTTTTATCGTTATCAAAATAGGGAATGGGATTGAAACAGTTAATTTCTAATACACCGAACAGAATTTGCTATTGAAAATGGCATTTCGATATGTTATTATATCTTTTGTGACGCAAAGAACAAATTAATATGCGGGAGTGGCGGAATTGGCAGACGCGCTAGACTTAGGATCTAGTGGCAAACGCCGTGGGGGTTCAAGTCCCTTCTCCCGCACCAGTAATATCCACAATGTATAGATATGCATTGTGGATTATTTATTGTATGTTTTAACGAGATCTTTATATTCATTGGCTGAATCTGCCTGCGCTGCTTTTCTGATCAAGTTGATCTCATCGAAGTTGTTTTCAAGTATAGACACAATATTTGGATCAAGCTTCAGCCTCGCGGCTTTATCATGCAGGATTTCAAGCACGCTTCCGTAAGCCATACCTTCACGGTAAGGCCTGTCTTCGGTTAATGCGGTGAAGATATCTGCTACCGCCAGAATCCTTGAGAAAATCGGAAGGTCTTCACCCTCTAAATGAAAAGGATACCCACTTCCGTCAAGCTGTTCATGGTGGAACGAAGCCCATGTGGTGATCTGCTCCAGACCGCTGACCTTAGATAGTATCTGATAAGTAAAATAGGTATGCTTTCTGATGACATCAAACTCTTGTTCCGTCAGTGCCCCGGGTTTATTAAGTATGTCTTCGGGAACAGCGATTTTCCCCAAATCGTGGAGATACCCCGCTATCCTCATCATCTTGCATTCCAGTACGGAAAACCCGGACAGTTCCGCCAATTTTTCGCAGACGGCTGCAACACCGCTTGAATGGGTAGCGGTAAAATTGCTTCTGAAGTCTATGACCTTGGAGAAAAGTCTTGCAAGATCAATCAGCTCATCTATATCAAGACTGACAGCGGGAAAACTAACTCTCTGGGTTAAGATTGTCTCGAGCAAAGGAGACGTAACTTCAAGCCAGAAGTATTCCCGTTTTGAAATCTGCTCGAAAGCATCCACCAATTCCGGCATGAACATCTTTCCTGAATATCGCGAAATTGTGCTGAATATCCTGCCTGTCTGCCCGAGAATCTCCTGTTTCTTATCAATCAGAACGGAAATACGGTCAGCAAGGTGAAGGATGTGACTGCCGATAGCGATATCATGGTTTCCGGCGTTTTCCCAGTATGTATGGTGATGCCGGACAAGGGATGCTGCGCTAGAAAAGGGTTCAAAATCTTTGAGCAGGAGGTATCCGGTTTCTGCATGTTCATGGGGGTTTTCAATCTCAAACGCCAGAGTGCTCAGCCTGTTCTTTAGCGAAAGGGCGCCTATATCATGCAGAGCCCCGGCAATTACTACATCGTTTTTAATTTTGGATGGTAAAGCGATTTCAGTCCCCAGCGCCAGGGCTATATAGGACACCTGCAGTTGATGATTTGCTACATCCGGACTGATTAGATCAATTGCTTTCGACAATGCCATAACTAACTGGGAAAGGGGTATCTGTGTTCTCCTAATCATTAGCTGTCTTCTTCCTCCGTTCTGTTACGAGTAACTGATATGACCAGGATATTATTTCGACATTATTTTACAATTTCCTTCAAAAAATTAAAATACATAGCATATTGTCCAAAATTGTATTAATTTATCGATATTTTCTTGAAGGAAAAAGCAAAGATTCATCCAATAGATAAACTGTTGTTTGTTATATTTGGACAGGCATAGATGAAAAGCAAGAGGGGAAGGGCCTGAACGTTGCACAGGTTACTTTCAAGCTCTGTTGGTAGGGGGAAAGCAGTATGAAAGCATTGGAAGAACGAAACGACCTGCAGCTAAGGATTGACATGCTTAAAAAGGAACTGAACAATGAAATTATGATTAGCAAAGGAAACCTGAAATCTCATAAAATTCTTGAGATGAGTATTGAACTCGATGCGCTTATTAATGAATATGTGTTCCTTCCACCATTCACCAAATAGATGTTTTTTTCATACTATATAGTGTAAGAAACAGGGGGTGGAATTTGGTGGAAGGTAAAGGTCTGTTTGGTGGCGGATTTGATATGACTTTTCTGCTGCTGATTATAATAATCCTATTCTTTGCCGGCGGTGGGACAGATTATTAGAGGGACGAACATATTTATCAAAAAGCCAGGGTCAATCCCTGGCTTAAGTCTATAGAGATAGTATAGGAATATCCTCTTTCCTGTCTTTTAACGCAGGTATATGGATAAGGATTACATTTAACCTGAAATATAGGTCTTCCCTGAACGTTCCCTTTTCTATCATCTTTTCCAGGCTTTTGTTAGTTGCTGCAATAATTCTTATATCAGCTTGAAGCTGCCTTTCTCCGCCAACCTTTCTATATCTTCCGTCCTGCAGTACCCTCAGCAGTTTTGCTTGGAGCGGCAGGGCCATTTCCCCGATTTCATCAAGAAAAAGTGTTCCGTTTTCAGCCAGTTCTATAACCCCTTTTTTGCCATTCTTTAGCGCCCCGGTAAAAGCGCCGGCCTCATATCCGAAGAATTCAGATTCGATAAGGTTTTCCGGAATTGCTGCGCAGTTGAGTTTTATAAAGGGCTTTGAACTTCTTTTGCTGTTTCTATGTATGAGCTCAGCGAGGACTTCTTTTCCTACTCCCGATGAACCGGATATAAGTACCGGCGCTTCGGTCAATGCCACCCTTTTGCTGAGTTTTACAATTTCTTTCATTTTTTTGTTTACGGTTATTAGATTTCCTGCCATATTCGGATACCACAATACTTGCTTCTATGGGCGCGGCTTCTGACCATATAGACCATTTCAGAACTCAGTTCCCGTATGCAGTTACAGTAGCCTGTGTTTCAGCCGTACTTTTTGCAGTAGCAGGGTTTATTGAAAATTCAGTTGTTGTAATTCCGGGTATAATAGCCCTTGCCGTTGGGATTTACCTGCTGCATAAACTATCAATAAAGAAGTATGATGAAGAAGTTTTTAATTCATTGTGGCAGTAAATAAAAAAACTTGTTTTACAGATACTAATAGAAGCAACAAATAAATCGGGCTAACCGGGAGGTGAAGATTTGACAGCACCGAAGATGCAGGTTAAATGCGGCGTTGACAACTGCCATTACTGGCATAACCATTATTGCACAGCCAGCGCCCTGGAGGTTAATGCAATGGGCGACGGACATGCCGATACGAGCGACGGCACATGCTGTACAACCTTCGTAGCAAAGGGAAATAATAACACTATGAGGTAGAGATATAAAGGACCGCCCGGTCCTTTATATCTCCGATTTTTGCCTCGATTTGGTATTGAAATGAAGGGTTAAATATGCTATCATACATTATGTGGCTCGACAATAATGCGCGGGAGTGGCTCAGTGGTAGAGCGTCGCCTTGCCAAGGCGAATGTCGCGGGTTCGAATCCCGTCTTCCGCTCCAAAAAACAGACCCTGGGGAGGTCTGTTTTTGTATTAATGTCAGTGACTTGTTATATAAATATTGTTGTGTTATAATGTTTTAGTCATACTACGAACTACGAACTACCAACTACGAACTGGCACCTAGCACCTGTGAACCGTGATCCAAAAATACATACTGAGGACTATCATTAACAAGGAGGAGCATATATGAATTCCAAACTGGAGAAAATAGAAAAGAATACGGCGACTTTGGAAATAGAGATTGATGCGGAGCAATTTGAAAGGGGCTTGCAGAAAGCATATAAGAAGAATGTATCGAAATTCAACATACCTGGGTTCAGAAAAGGAAAAGCGCCGAGGATCATAATCGAAAGACACTACGGAGAAGGCATATTCTACGAAGACGCCATCAACATGCTGTGTCCCGATGCCTACGATGCGGCTATTGAGGAACATGGCCTTCATCCGGTTGATAAACCCCAGATAGACATAGTACAAATCGAAAAAGGAAAAAGCTTCATATTTAAAGCTGTTGTAGTGGTAAAGCCGGAGGTCAAGCTGGGGGAATACAAGGGAATAGAAATAGAGAAGAAAGAATATCCTGTTAGTGATGAAGATGTGGAAAAAGAGCTGTCAAAGATGAGAGACGGCAATGCAAGAATGGTTACGGTAGAGGGAAGACCCGCCAAGGAAGGGGATATGCTGATACTGGACTACAAAGGCTTTGTAGAAGATGAGCAGTTTGAAGGCAGCACTGCAGAGAATCAGTCGGTGGTATTGGGTTCGGGCCGCTTTATACCCGGTTTTGAAGAGCAGCTGGTCGGAGCAAACGCAGGAGACGATGTTGAGGTAAAGGTTAAGTTTCCGGAGGAGTATCACTCGGAAGGTCTGGCCGGCAAAGATGCAGTGTTCCAGGTGAAAGTGAAGGAGATAAAAGAAAAGGAGCTTCCGGTCCTGGATGATGAATTTGCCAAGGATGTGAGCGAATTTGACACACTGGAAGATCTGAAAAAGGACATTAAGGATAGGTTGGAACAAAGAGCCGGGGCAAGGGCCAGGAATGAAATGGAAAACGAGGTAATCAAGAAGGTGACCGGGTTAGCAGAAATTGAAGTCCCGGAAGTCATGATTGAAAAGCAGATCGACTCTATGATAAGGGATTTTGAGCTTCAGCTCATGTACCAGGGTTTAAAACTGGATGATTACCTTAATCATATCCAGGGTTCGGTGGATGACCTGAGAAACAATCTAAAGCAGGATGCGGAGGAAAGGGTGAGAACTCAGCTAACTTTAGAGAAAATTTCCGAAGTTGAAGGAATCACCGAGACCCAGGAAGAATTAAATGAAGAGATAGAGAAAATGGCAAAACAGTACAGGCAAAAGGATCTGGAGAAATTCAGAGAGTCCCTTGGCGAAGACGAACTAAACTATCTTAAAAATAGTATAATAGTAAGAAAAACCATTGATTATCTGGTTGAAAACGCAAAAATAAGCTAACTGGAGGTAATGATTATGTCGCTTGTTCCTATTGTTGTAGAACAAACGAGTAGAGGAGAAAGGTCATACGACATTTATTCGAGACTTTTGAAGGATAGGATAATATTTTTAGGAGACGAGGTAAACGACATCACTGCAAGCCTTATCGTAGCGCAGCTTCTGTTCTTGGAGTCCGAAGACCCCGACAAGGACATCCATCTGTATATCAACAGCCCCGGTGGGTCCATAACCTCGGGTATGGCTATCTATGATACAATGCAGTATGTCAAGCCCGATGTTTCCACAATATGCGTGGGAATGGCGGCTTCGATGGGCGCTTTTCTGCTGGCGGCAGGAGCCAAAGGCAAAAGGTTTGCCCTGCCTAACAGCGAGATTATGATACACCAGCCAATCGGTGGTACGAGAGGTCAGGCGGTGGAGATAAAAATTCACGCTGAGAGGATACTTAAATTAAAGGAAACGCTCAACAGGATATTAAGCGAAAGAACAGGACAGCCGCTGGAAAAGATAGAAAAGGACACCGACAGGGATTTCTTCATGACAGCGGATGAAGCAGTCGGATACGGAATTATAGACAAAGTAATTACCTCGAGGAAATAACAATTGAGAGAGGTGGAACAATGTCAAGATTTGACGATAAGAAGCAGCTAAGGTGTTCTTTCTGCGGTAAGACCCAGGAACAGGTTAAAAGGCTGATTGCAGGGCCGGGGGTCTATATTTGTGATGAATGTATAGAGCTTTGCCAGGAAATCATTGAGGAAGAATTTGAAGAGGATCTGGATGAGGTTCTTAAGGATATTCCAAAACCGCGGGAGATAAAGGGCTTCCTCGACCAGTATGTCATAGGCCAGGAGGAATCCAAGAGGTCGCTGGCAGTTGCAGTTTACAACCATTACAAGAGAATAAACAAAGCCAGCAAGGATGATGACGTGGAACTCCAGAAGAGCAACATAGTTTTGATAGGGCCTACGGGTTCCGGTAAAACGCTGTTAGCCCAAACCCTTGCCAGAATGCTTAATGTGCCCTTTGCAATCGCCGATGCCACTTCCCTGACCGAGGCCGGATATGTCGGGGAAGATGTGGAGAATATTCTTCTTAAGCTTATACAGGCGGCGGATTTTGATATAGAAAGGGCAGAGAAGGGTATCATCTATATTGATGAGATAGATAAAATAGCAAGGAAATCCGATAACCCTTCAATAACAAGGGATGTAAGCGGTGAAGGTGTTCAGCAGGCTTTGCTGAAGATACTCGAAGGCACGGTGGCAAGCGTACCTCCGCAGGGGGGAAGAAAGCATCCCCATCAGGAGTTCATTCAGATAGATACAACCAATATACTGTTCATATGCGGTGGAGCCTTTGATGGGCTTGAAAAGATAATACAAAAGAGAATCGGTCAGAAGGCGATAGGATTTGGTGCGGAGATAAGAAGCAAGGTCGATGGGGACATCGGGGAGATTCTTAAGCATATACTTCCTGAGGATCTTCTGAAGTACGGCCTCATCCCAGAGTTTGTGGGACGCGTACCGATAATTGTAACTCTGGACCCGCTCAATAAGGAAGACCTTGTGTCCATCCTGACCGAACCGAAGAATTCCCTGGTCAAGCAATACAAGAAGCTGTTCCAGCTGGATGATGTGGAGCTTGATTTTGAACAGGAAGCCCTTGAGATTATCGCTCAGAGGGCCCTGGATAGGAAGACCGGGGCCAGAGGCTTACGGGCCATCCTGGAAGGTATCATGAAAAACGTTATGTATGAAATACCCTCCAGGGAAGACATCGAAAAATGCGTTGTAACCAAAGAAACCGTTGAAAACAATTCCGAGCCCACACTGGTTTTCATAGACCCTGCAAGGAAGAAAAAGCCCAGACAAAAAGTGAGCAGAAGAAGTTCGGATAAAACCGACGAAACAGCATAAACCAAAGGAGCGTTAAGCGCTCCTTTTCTAGTTCTCCTGTCCCATTTGTTTCCCCGAATGGAAATAATGTTGACCCTGCATCCCTGCTAAAAAAAATCAGTATGCAAATAATATTAACAGAAGAGCAGGAAGGGAGGCAGAAAGATCAGGTGTCGGATATTCTATTTATGGTCCAATTCTTTTTTGCAATCGTAATTGGGCTGTATTTTTTAAATCTGTTAAAAAACCAGCAAGGGAACAAGGTGGCTATAGACAGGGAGTCAAAAAAAGAAATGGAAAAGCTTCAAAAACTGAGGAGGGTTTCGCTCACGCAACCCCTGTCGGAAAAAACACGGCCTACCACCTTTGATGAGATAGAAGGACAGGATGACGGTATCAGGGCGTTGAGAGCTGCGCTGTGCAGCCCCAATCCACAGCACGTAATTATTTATGGACCTCCCGGCGTAGGAAAGACGGCTGCGGCAAGGCTAATCCTGGAAGAGGCAAAGAAAAGCAGTATTTCACCCTTTAAGGAGGGAGCGAGCTTCATAGAGGTCGATGCCACAACGGTAAGGTTTGACGAGAGGGGAATTGCCGACCCTCTGATGGGTTCTGTCCATGACCCCATATACCAGGGAGCAGGGGCAATGGGCGTTGCGGGCATTCCCCAGCCTAAGCCGGGAGCGGTCACCAAAGCCCATGGAGGCATCCTGTTCATTGACGAGATAGGCGAACTCCACCCCATACAGATGAACAAACTGCTTAAGGTGCTGGAAGACAGGAAGGTATATTTTGAAAGCGCTTATTATAATTCCGAGGATAACGGCATACCCGAGCATATCCATGAAATATTCAAGAACGGCCTGCCTGCTGATTTCCGGCTGGTGGGGGCGACAACCAGGCTGGCTGAAGATATACCTCCGGCCTTACGGTCAAGGTGTATCGAGATATATTTTAAACCCTTGAAACCGGAGCATATAAAGAGGATAGCGGCAAATGCAGCCAGGAAAAGCGGTCTGGATATAGAGGACAGAGCGGTGGAGCTCATAGGCAGGTTTTCCGCCAACGGCAGGGAAGCCGTAAATATGGTGCAGACCGCCGGCGGCGTATGTATAACAGAGGGGCGAAAGAAAATAACCGCGGTTGACATCGAATGGGTCATCAACTGCAGCCATTACTCTCCGCGGATAGACAACCATCCCAAGGACAGGCCTCAGGTAGGTTATGCGAACGGCCTGGCGGTTTACAGTCCCAGCAGCGGTGCTTTGATGGAGATAGAAGCGTCGGCTATACCCGTCGAAAAGGGAAAGGGAAGTATAATAGTTACCGGGATCGTGGATGAAGAGGAAACCGGAGCGGGTGCAAGAAAGCTGAAAAGAAGGAGTACGGCAAAGAGCTCGGTTGACAATGTTATTACCGTAATCAGGAAATACCTTGGTGTTGATCCAAGGGATTATGATATACACCTGAACTTTCCCGGGGGGATACCCATCGACGGGCCTTCAGCGGGTATAACGATAGCTACGGCAATATACTCGGCTATAGTTGAAAAGCCCATAGACAACATGATTGCAATGACCGGTGAAGTATCAATCAGGGGGGAAGTGAAGCCCGTCGGAGGGGTTCCCGTCAAGATAGAAGCAGCGTACCAGGCAGGGGTCAAATGCGTAATAATCCCGCGGGAGAACTGGCAGGATTCCTTCAGGGATTATAACTTCGAGATTATTACAGTGGAAAGAATCGAGCATGTAATCGACAGGGCCATCGTTAAAGGCGGTGAATTGAACGGGCCGGCACCTCCCCGGGGAATTGAGTACCTGAGTGCGTCACCGCTTAAGTAACAGATCGCAGTCGGTAGATCGCAGATCGCAGGTGCTAGATTATAGTTCGTAGTTCGTAGTTGGTAGATCACAGATACCAGATCACAGTTCACAGGGCACAGGTGCTAGATCCTAGATCCTAGATCCTAGTTCTTAGGCATTGGGGTCATGTATTGTTTTTTACCCTCTAGCTTTTTCCTGATGTCTAACAACTAACAACTAGTAACTGATAACTGACGCCTGTCATCTGTTAACCGGTAACTATATTGCAAATTGCTTATCTTATGGTTATTATATTATAGTAGTAATTTCATTTTATGCAAAGATAGGGAACAATATCGATAATCAGACAAAACCGACAGGGAGTGATTGGACCGTGGTAGAGATGAAAAATGTGCAGGTTTTACCTCTTCTGCCGCTTAGGGGTATATCCGTTTTTCCATACATGATGCTTCATTTTGACGTGGGGCGGGACAAATCTATTAATGCGCTGGACGAATCCATGGTAAAGGACCAGCTGATATTTCTGGTCAGCCAAAAAGATGCTTCCACCGATGATCCGGATAGCGGAGATTTTTATCACGTCGGAACGGTATCAAGGATAAAGCAGCTGCTGAAGCTTCCCGGAGATACCATCAGGGTTTTGGTGGAGGGCCTCCACAGGGGGAGAATCATAGAGATTGTCAAAGACGACCCTTTTTTTGAGGTAAAGGTTGAGGAAATGCCTGATGAGGATAATATAGAGAAGGATACCGAGATTGAAGCGCTGATGCGCAGCGTTTTTGACAGCTTTGAGGAGTATGTCAAGCTGACCAACCGGGCCACTGTGGACACCCTTGTGACCGTATCCAATATTGAAGAGCCGTCAAGGTTTGCTGATATAGTGGCTTCAAACCTCACCCTGAAAATCGCCCAGAAGCAGCAAATCCTTGAAGCCTTTGACCCGTTGAAAAGGCTGGAAAGGCTCCACACTATCCTTGCCAGGGAGCTGGATATCCTGAGGGTGGAAAAGAAGATCAACCTTAGGGTTAAAAGGCAGATCGACAAGATGCAGAGGGAATACTATCTTAAGGAGCAGCTAAAAGCAATACAGAAAGAATTGGGGGAAGAAGAAGGAGTTCTTTCCGAGGTTGAAGAGTATAAGGAAAAGATCAAAAAGGCGGGGCTGCCGAAGGATACTGAAGAAAAGATGATGAAGGAAGCTGAGAGACTCCTCAAGCTGTCTCCGGGGTCGCCTGAAACCGGTGTTATCAGAGGTTATCTTGACTGGATACTCGATTTGCCGTGGAATACGGAGACCGAGGATAATCTGGACCTGAAATATGCGAGGGAGGTTTTGGAGGAGGACCATTACGGGCTCAAGAAGGTTAAGGAAAGAGTCCTGGAATACCTTGCAATAAGGCAGCTGGCTAAGGGTATGAAGGGTCCCATACTATGCCTTGTAGGCCCTCCCGGCGTAGGAAAAACCTCAATAGGACGTTCCATTGCCAGGGCATTAAACAGGAACTTTGTAAGGATGTCCCTGGGCGGGGTGAGGGACGAGGCTGAAATAAGGGGCCATAGGAGAACCTATGTTGGCGCCATACCGGGAAGGATCATATACTCGATGAGACAGGCCGGTTCCAAGAACCCGGTTTTCCTGCTTGACGAGATCGACAAAATGAGCCACGATTTCCGGGGAGATCCTGCTTCTGCAATGCTTGAGGTCCTGGACGCGGAACAGAACAATACTTTCAGGGACCATTTTCTTGAGGTGCCCTTTGACCTGTCGAAGGTGGTATTCATAACTACGGCCAACAGCGTGGATAGCATACCAAGACCCCTGCTGGACAGGATGGAAGTGATCTATATCTCAGGGTATACCGAAGAAGAAAAACTCAACATTGCTATAAAATATCTCCTGCCGAAGCAGCTGAAAGAGCACGGGCTTACAGAGGACAGCATAATAATCTCCGAGGACACGGTCAGGGACATAATCAATTATTATACAAGGGAAGCCGGTGTCAGGAACCTGGAAAGGAAACTCGCGGACGTATGCCGTAAAGCAGCTAAACACGTGGTCGAAGAAAACAGGACCCGTGTCAGGATTACCCAGGGCAATCTTGCAAAGTACCTGGGCATTCCCCAATATAGATATGAAAAGGTTAATGAAGGCGTGGAAATAGGTATGGTTACAGGTCTTGCATGGACTCCCGTCGGCGGGGATACCCTGTCCATAGAAGTTACTACCATGAAAGGAGACGGCAAACTGGTTCTTACTGGGCAGCTGGGGGACGTGATGAAGGAATCCGCCAGGGCGGGTATCAGTTATATACGGTCTCGCACAGAAGGGCTCGGTATCGATGCCGATTTCTACCAGAACCTTGATATTCATATACACATCCCGGAAGGTGCTATACCCAAGGATGGACCGTCTGCCGGTATCACCATGGCAACTGCGGTTATATCCGCCCTGTCTAAGGTACCGGTCAGCAAAAGCGTAGCGATGACCGGGGAAATCACCCTCCGCGGCAGAGTGCTTCCTGTCGGCGGCATAAAGGAGAAGGTTCTTGCCGCAAGCCGGGCGGGGATTTCCAAAGTAATCCTCCCTGCGGACAACGGAAAGGACCTGGAGGAGATTCCTGCCAACGTTAAGAGGAAGATGGAGTTTATACTGGTGGATCATATGGATCAGGTGCTTGAACATGCACTGGTGAAGGGTGAAAAAGATGAAGATAAGAAAGGTTGAGATGGTGATCAGTGCGGTATCCCGTAAGCAATATCCGGGAGAAGGCCTCCCGGAGATTGCTTTTGCCGGGCGTTCGAACGTGGGAAAATCCTCTTTGATTAATACCCTTCTCAATAGGAACAATTTTGCACGGGTCAGTTCCCAGCCGGGAAAGACCAGGACCATCAATTTTTACAGGATCAATGGAGAATTCTTTCTGGTGGACCTTCCGGGTTACGGCTTCGCCAGGACCCCGAGGCAGGAACAGCTGAAATGGGGAAAAATGATGGACGAATACCTGAACACACGCACCACTCTCAACGGGGTGCTGCAGCTCGTGGACATAAGGCACAAACCCACAGAGCTTGATGTGATGATGTTTAACTGGATCAGGGATGCCGGATTGCCCGGGATAGTCGTTGCGACTAAGTCCGACAAGATAGCCAGAGCAAAAAGACCCGGCCATTACCGGGATATCGGAGAGACCCTGGGCATGGAACAGGGGGACATACTTATTCCCTTTTCATCTCAAAAGAATGAGGGCAGGGAAGAGGTCTGGCATGTTATAAGCCAGCTGTGTGGGCTGGACGGGTAGCAGATGCTAATTCACAGATCACAGATCACAGGTGCCAGGTGCCAGGTGCCAGGTGCTAGATCGCAGGTGATAGATTTAGTTCGTAGTTCGTAGTTGGTAGTTCGTAGTTGATAGTTTACAGATTACAGATCACAGTTCACAAGTACTAAGTCCTAGTTAGTAGATCGCAGATCGCAGGTATCAGGTGCAATAATTCAGTTATCAGTTATCAGATCACAGGCGTCAAGGTAGATCTCTGGAGTCTTCATCCTGACCACTGGGAACTGGCATCTGATAGCTGATTTCTGCCAACTGCCGACTGCCGACTGACATCTGTCAACTGGCAACTGGTCATCGATGTTTTTTTCAGCAATCGGAGGCGGTCCTGCCGCTTTTTTCTTTTTTCACCGAAAGTTTCAGCTCGGAAAGGAGCATCCCGCACAGGATGAGCATGCACCCGGTAAGCTGTTTAAGAGATAGAAGTTCACCCAGCAGTATGTAGGCAAAGAACAGGGCATAGACGGGCTCTCCTACAAACAGAAGCGCTGTATGGGTCGGTGTCGTATATTTCTGCACCATGCTCTGTACCAGGAACGCATAAGTGGTTGCAAATACCGATGTTATGAATACGGCTATCCATACATTGGCCGTTGACGGGACAACCGGGCTTTCGAGGATGAAGGAAAAGAGCACGCTGAGAATTGCCACTACACTTATCTCTACGGTAGCTATTGTTGCGGAATCGCTTCCTGCGGTGTACCTGTCCACCAGGATTATCTGCATTGCATAGGCAAAGGTGGAGACAAGGGTGTAGAAATCGCCTATGTTGAGCATGAAATTGTCTCCCAGAGTCAGGAATCCGAGGCCTATTACCGCACAGAACACTCCCAGCACAGCCATAAACTCGGGTTTTTTTCTCAGTACGAAGACCGAGAGCACAGGCACCAGAACGGCATTGAAGCCCGTGATAAAGGCGGATTTGGAAGCTGTCGTATAATTTAGCCCAACGGTCTGAAAGGCGTAGCCGATGAACAGGAGAAGGCCAAGGAGCAGGCCGCCCGTTAATGCGGCTTTTTCTATTTTCAGCAGCTTTTTGAAGAATATTGCCACCAGCAATAAAGCTGCAACTCCAAATCTAAGGGCAAGGAAGTTGTATGTAGGTATTTCCAGCAGAGCGTTTTTGGTCAGTACAAAGGTGCTGCCCCATATAATTACAGCGGTAAGGAGCAAAAGGTCGGCTTTAAGTTGTTTTTTCATGTCATCATCTCCAGGCAATAACTGTTTTCGTCCGGCACAATGCCGTTTTTCTTATTATAGCATCATTTTCTCATGTTTCAAAAATATTTCTCACTCAGGCTGCGGCTCCTAAATACTATGATAATAAAAGTCATTTTGAGAGGTGAAATAGGATGACTTTAGGAGTTGCACTATCGGGAGGCAGTGTACGGGGGATGTCTCACATAGGAGCGCTGAGGGCCCTTGAGGAGGAGGGCCTGAAACCGGACATGGTTGCAGGTACCAGCGCCGGGAGCATTGTTGCGTCATTGTATGCTACCGGCATGTCTTTGGGATGTATGGAGGAAGCGGTATTAAAGCATGCCAGGCACATGATTGATTTCGACCTGTCGGGGATGTTGGCTGCGGTCATGAAGATAGGCCCGCTGTTCAAGGGCTATCCGGTTATAGACGGGTTGGTCAAGGGCAACCGGATTGAGAGTATCATGAGGAAACTGACCGAAGAGAAGAAGATGAGCCAGGCAAACATTCCCCTTGCGATAACAGCGACCGATGTTATAGACGGAGGGGCGGTGGTTTTTGTGTCAAGCAAGAAGTACAAACCCTATGCATCCGGCGTGACGTATTACCACGATGTCCTGATTGCGGAAGCCGTACGGGCCAGTATCGCAATACCGGTGATATTCAGGCCCAAGATGATAGAAGTTAACGGAAAGGGAAGAAGGCTTATCGATGGCGGGGTAGTAAACAACCTGCCCATAGATGTGTTGAAATCCATGGGCGCCAGAAAAATCATAGGCATCAACCTTGGATACAGCGGAGACAGGCAGGAGGGTGTGGATAACATAATTGAGATAGGCAACCAGTCGATTGATATTATGACCTACCATATCACCAAACTCAGGAACAGGCTGGAAAACGTCATAGAGCTGGTGTTCAACGGTAAACCGGTTTTTTATCCTTTCAGGATAAATCAGGAGGCTGTGGTTGTTAACCCTCAGATATTTGATATTTCTATCTTTGATTACAGGAGGATTCCCGAATGTATAGAAAGAGGTTATACATCAATGAAACAAAACCTGCCGGAGGTACGTAAAATTCTGCGAATATAGGCCTAGATGGCAGTTACCCATGCTTGTCCTGCCAATGCAAAAACTGTATAATTTAAGGAGGACATAGACTAGGGGGAATGTGTTACTGTGAGGGAGTCTGTAGCCAGGATAGAAGATATAATTGCGGAGGACAGAGTTGGAAGAGGTATAGAGAATCTTGTAATCAGAGGTGACCTGGAACGGTCGGCCCGCTCGCTGATGGAGGGCACGACGGTATTCATCACAACGGGTTTCTACATAAACGAGACCGGATGTGGTGAGACCGACGGTCCGTTGGGCGCGATTGCGCTGGCGCTGGCGCTGGATAAACTGGGAAAGGAAGCGGTGCTGGTAATCGACGGGCCTAACAAGCCATTGCTGGAATGCGCCCTTGATACGGTGGGCCTTGATATATCCATAGTACTTTTTCCGATAAGCGGCGGTGAAGCATTTGCAAAGGAATTGCTCAGGGAATACAGGCCATCGCATCTGATTGCCCTGGAGAGGGTCGGACAGGCCCGCGACGGGAAATATTACGATATGAGAGTTACAGATATTTCCCAAAGGGTGGCTCATCTTGATGTGCTTTTCACAGCTGCCGCAGATATGGGCATAAGGACCATCGGCATCGGAGACGGAGGTAATGAAATCGGAATGGGTAAGGTGTACGATATTGTAATCGACAGTGTGCCCAACGGTGAAAGCATCGCCTGTGTCACCCCTACCGATTATCTGATAGTGAGCGGGGTCTCCAACTGGGCAGCCCATGGTATTTGCGCGTGTTTGTCTCTTCTTGTGAAGGACAATCTTATGATGGAAGAAAGCGTTGAGCGGGAGCTATTGCAGGCCGTGGTAAGATGCGGCGCCGTTGACGGCTATACCTTGAAGAGGGAGGAAACCGTCGATTCCCTGAAAGCCAGGGACTACTTTGAAGTTGTGAACAGGCTGAGAGAAATGGTGAATAAAGAAATCCTGCCATAAGCGGCAGGATTTCCCATTTCTCCTTTTGTTATCCTTTTTTGGTTATCTGCCGACGAACAACTGGGTGAACATTTTCCCATATGGTCCGCCGTTGACGATGCCTATACCGATATAATTGTATTCGGCCTTAAGGATGTTCGCCCTGTGACCCGGTGAGTTCATCAATGATTTATGCGCTGCTTCAACCGATTGGTTGCCGGCAAGGTTTTCACCGGCATACGTGTACTTAATCCCGTAATTTTTCATCATATCAAAGGGTGAACCATAGGTTGGGGAATTATGGGCGAAATAATTGTTGTCTGTCATATCCTTTGATTTCATTCTAGCCAGTTTTACAAGCTCCATGTCCATTTCCAATGGTTTTAAACCCGCATTTGCTCTTTCCTTATTGATAAGCTGAAGCATTTGGAGTTCTTCCTGGCTTGCCGCTGTCTGTGCGGGAGACACTGCCTGCTGGGATTGGTAAGGTTTTGTATACCAGCTTGCAATAGCTCCGACCGTATCGTCGTTAAGATGAACCACATACCAACTTCCAAGTCTTCCTAATACTTCCACGGAAGCTGCTTGCCATTGATATCGTTTCGGTTTTGGCCTTTTCGGCGCTGTCTCTGATACTGCCGGTCATTTTGCAGAGATTGATAGACGACATAATCCCTCAAAGGGACCTGCGGGGTATTATGCTGGTATCGGCTGTCCTTTCCCTGCTTTTTGCGCTGAAAGCTGTTTTCCGGTTTGGGCAGTCATACTACGGGCATATTTTGGCGCAGAAACTGGAACGGGACATGAGAAGAGAGTTTTTTTATCATCTACAAAAGCTTTCCTTTGCGTTTTTTGACGACCGGAAGACCGGGGATATCATGTCAAGGGTGACGAACGATATTTCAAAGGTTAACGATATGTCCAACCACGCGCCTGAAGATATTTTCTCTTCCGTACTGATGATAGGCGGTTCTTTTATTTTCCTCGTATCCCTCAATCTGAAACTGGCATTGATAACCTTTTTGCCCGTCCCGGTTCTTTTTTGGTTTTCTATAAAATTCGGAGCCAGGATGTTCAGCGGTTTCAGAAGGGTGAACAGGGCAGTAGCCGAAATAAACCACCGGCTTGAGAATACGATAGCGGGGATCAGGGTTGTACAGTCGTTCACCAGGGAAGGTTATGAAAAAGAAAGATTCGACAAGGACAACGACTATTATTATGAATCCTATGCCGGCGTGCTGAAGTACCTGGCAGCGTTCATGTCCGCGACCATTTTTGCGGAGGACTTCACAATACTGCTGGTTATTGCATCTGCCCTTGTAGGCCCCTCCGGCGTGGGGAAGTCAACGCTGTGCAGCCTTATACCCAGGTTCTATGATGTGCAGGAAGGGGCTATACTTGTGGACGGGATGGATGTCCGGGATATCCGGCTGAAATCCTTGAGGGAAAAAGTGGGCATAGTGCAGCAGGACGTGTTCCTGTTTACCGGAACGGTAAGGGAAAATATCGCCTATGGAAGGCCGGGTGCATCCGATGAAGAGATAATCGAGGCGGCAAAGGACGCAAACGCCCATGACTTTATAATGCAGCTGCCCAACGGGTACGACACCAATGTAGGGGAAAAGGGCGTCAAGCTCTCGGGCGGGCAGAAGCAGAGGATCTCCATAGCCCGGGTGTTCCTGAAGAATCCGCCGATACTGATACTTGACGAGGCAACTTCGTCGCTGGACAACGAGAGTGAAAGGATTATACAGGATTCCCTTGAGAGGCTTTCCAAAAACAGGACCACCTTTGTTATTGCCCACAGGCTGAGCACCATACAGCACGCCAGGGAAATCATAGTGATGTCCGAGAAGGGCATAGAGGAAAAGGGCAGCCATGAGGCATTGCTGGCAAAGGGAGGCTTATACTCGCGCCTGTATAACGCCCAGTTTGACGGATTGATGCCGGAAAATGTTTTGTAGATTTTTTTAGAAATACTTAAAGGGTTTTTATACTATACATAGAAATACCTATATATCATCCAATAACAAGGGGGTATATTGATGGACAGTCTGGCTTACAGGGAAACAATAGGGAAGAAACTGGCAATAGGTAAAGAGGTGCTTTATCTAACCAAGGAAGAATGTATGAGCACAGGGCTGGATACAAAGGAAATAATATCGATTACCCGGTCGGCCCTCGAGGCGCACGGGAAAAAAGAGACCGAGATGCCCGCAAAGATAGGAATACATCCTCTTAAGAACACCTTTTTCCATGCTATGCCGGCACTGGTACCGGGTCAGAACGCCTGCGGGATGAAGTGGGTGGAGTGTTTTCCGCAGAACCCGGCAAGGTTTAACCTTGCCCAGACCTCCGGTTTGCTGATATTCAACGACATGGAATCGGGCTTTCCATTAGCCATTATGGATGCAATATGGATAACGGCCAAGAGGACTCCGGCCGTGTCCGCATTATCCGCCAGGCACCTGGCAAACCCTGACGCCGAGACCTTCGGCATGTTCGGCTGTGGGGTCCAGGGGGTTGAGCACGTAAGGTTTATGCCCCATGAGATGAAAAAACTTAAGAAGATATACGTATACGACATATCACCAAGCAGGATGGACAGCCTTATTGAAGAACTCCAACCGGAGATTGGCGCAGAAATCATCAAGGGCAGTTCGGTGGAACAAGTGGTCAAAAGCTGTGAAGTCTTGGCCTCCGCTACGGTAATCCTTGAAAAACCCGATCCCCAGGTCAAGGACGAATGGCTGCAGAAGGGCCAGACACTGCTGATCTGCGATCTGGATTCCTTCTGGGAGATTGAGACCATGAGAAGAGCGGACAAATTCATCGTTGATGATATAGGCCAGCATAGGCATTTTGAGGAGGCAGGGTACTACCCCTACGGTATGCCGGAGAATATCTACGCCGAGACGGGAGAAGTGGTTGCGGGAATCAAGGCAGGACGTGAGCGCAAGGATGAGTTGATAGTTGCCAGTAATATAGGTATGGCGGTGGAAGATGTAGTAATGGCCAGGGCGGTACTTGACCGTGCACTGGAGATGGGCCTTGGAGTTAAGCTTCCGCTGTAAAGAGGGCAAAAATCCCACCTGCACGGTGTTAAACTGCCCCTTTAAAGGGGCGTTTGTAATAAGCTGCTTATTCTCTGGAGTTATTGTAGAAAGGGCGGTAAATATATATTTACAAACATGTATTAATATAAAGTTGTGCCATGAAAGTGAAAACTTTGACACGATTTTTTCCCCCGGCTTGTCACATTGAAAGAATGGATTGCGTTATTGGTATCCTTCAGGCGTAATCTGTAGGAAAAAAGATGATTGACGGTCAGGCCTTTTAACAAAATTTCCTCTCCGGTCCATTTATAATTTTAAGTATACTTGGACACCAAATAAAATTATACGGAGGGGATATCTGATGATGAAAGTTCTAAAACAAAATAGGGTTCTGATGCTGGTCATTGCCCTTACACTGCTTGTTTCGGCTACGGTTTATGCCGAACCGGTGCACAAGGACATATTCAGCGACTATTCTGCAGACGACGCGATAGGGCATATAGAGGTGCTGGCAGCCACCGACGATGCCCGGGAGGCCGGAACCGAAGGAGAGCATAGGGCTGCGGATTACATTGCAGACTACTTTGAGGAGCTGGGACTGCAGGTAGAAAGGCAAACCTTCCCGATGATATTGTTTAAGGACCTGGGTTCAGAGCTGACCATGCTGGAACCCTCGGTTGCGGAATTTGAGACCAAAACCTTCATGTACTCCCCGTCGACCCCGGAAGGCGGCTTAACGGCAGAATTGGCTTATGCAGGACTGGGGTATCCGGAGGATTTTGCCGGGAAGGATTTCACAGGGAAAATAGCCTTAATAAGAAGGGGCGCATTTACATTCTATCAAAAGGTTCAGAATGCAGCTGCGGCCGGAGCTATCGGGGCTATAATATTCAACAATACCGATGGTATCATAAATGGTACATTGAGCACCCCGACCGACATACCTGCTTTAGCTATCCTGCAGGAAGACGGCGAGAATCTTGTCGGACTGCTCGAAGAAGGTAATACGGTCAAGGTCAACATGAACATCCAGACCATTATAGAAGAAAGCTATTCCCAGAACGTAATTGCAACAAAACTTGCTGACAGGGGTAAAGGCAGAAACACGCAGACTATTGTGCTGGGAGCCCATTACGACAGCGTCGACACACCCGGTGCAAACGATAACGCTTCGGGAACCGCCACCATAATGGAAGTGGCCAGGCTCATGGCCGACAAAAAGCTTGCCTATGATGTCAAGTTTATTGCGTTCGGCGCCGAGGAGACAGGGCTGGTGGGCTCGGAAGAGTACGTGCTTGAACTGGAAGAGAACGGAGAGATTGAAGACATAGTTGCCATGATCAACCTGGATATGGTGGGTGTCGGGGATACCCTGGTGTTCTACATGGCATACGAGGAAACTCCCACATGGCTGCAGGAGCAGTTCATCGCTTCAGCCCAAATTCTGGGATTGCAGTACGATACGGATTACAGCGATAGAAGTGACCATGCAAATTTCGAATGGTTCGGGATACCGACTACTTTCTTGAGCTATCGGCCCGATCCCTATTACCATACCGATGAAGACAGCATTGATAAAATTCAGGAGGAAGACATGTACAATACCGGGACTTTGGTAGCCAGTGTGCTGTATCAGATAGCAAAAACACCCATGCCCAAGTCTCCTAAAGGATTGAAGGCCAAAGCTGCCAAACTTCATTCTGTGGTCAAGGGCGAAAAGGTATATATGAAATAATTGGCCGACGAAGGGGCCTGCAGCAGCTGCAGGCCCTATATTTTTGGCATGAACGGTACCCTTAGCAGGTATCTTGACGTGCCGCTCCAGTATATTTTTTATAATAGCATCATAAAGGGGAATCCTAAGTTAGTGTAGAAATAATCAAAGAGGAGGGATGATTATGGGAGTATTGGATGGTTTTGAATTTATTCTCCCTTCCCGTATAAAGTACGGGGTAGGGGCTGTAAAACATCTGGGCGATGAACTCAGGGCACTGGGAGTCAGCAGAGTGATGGTTGTTACCGACAGGGGGATAGTCAGAGCAGGTCTGTGCGACAGGGTGTCGGGGCTGCTGAGGGCATCAGGCTTCGACTACGTCGTATATGATGGTGTGGAACCGAATCCGAAGGATTACAACGTGGAAGAAGCCGCGGAAGAGGCAAGGGTATCGGGTGTAGACTGTTTGGTCGCGGTCGGAGGTGGAAGCCCTATAGACGCAGCTAAGGCCGTATGCGTGCTTGCCAAGCAGGGCGGCAAGGCAGGAGATTACAGAGGTAGGGGTACAATTAGGGGGGAGTGCCTTCCCTTGATAGCCATACCTACTACAGCCGGGACGGGCAGTGAGGTCACCTTCTCATCCGTCATAACCGATACAAAGGAAAACTTCAAGTTCACGATTAAAAGCCCTGCCATAGCAGCAAAGACGGCGTTGGTGGACCCCGAACTAACGCTGCCGGTTCCGCCGGCGGTAACCGCTTCAACCGGCGTGGACGCCCTGACCCATGCCATTGAAGGATACACGGCAACCGTAACAGAACCCATAGCAGAGGCACTGGGGCTGTATGCTGTGGAGCTTATTTCGAAGAATATCAGAGAAGCGGTTGCAAACGGGAGAAGCCTGGAGGCAAGGTCCGGTATGATGCTGGGCAGCTTGCTGGCAGGACTATCCTTCAGCCACTCCGACGTTGCATCGGTGCATTGCATGGCCGAGGCGTTAGGCGGCATGTACGATGCGCCCCACGGGCTTTGCAATGCTATACTGCTGCCCTATGTGATGGAGTACAATCTTCCCGACGCTGAATATAAGTATGCGAGGATAGCGAGGGCAATGGGCATAGAGGAAAGGGATGACAGGAAGGCTGCTGTTCTCTGCATAGAGGCTGTGAAGAGTATATCCAGGGATATCGGGCTGCCGGGATTTGACAGCCTGGGCGTGAAGGAAGAAGATTTTGAAATCCTTTCGGAAATGTCCGAAAGAAACCTGTCGACCGGGAGCAATCCCAGACCGATTGACAGGGCCGGTTACCTTGCGCTGTTCAAAAAAGCCTACAACGACAGATAAATATTATTCCATTTTTCGTATGTAATCTGGCTAACAAACTGAGAAATTGTGGGGTATGCACGATGAAGTATATCACGCCGAAGGAAGCTGCCGAAAAGTGGGGGATATCGCAGCGCCGTGTGCATCTTCTCTGCGGACAGGGCAGAATCGAGGGGGCAGAGCGCCACGGCGGTATATGGTTGATCCCCGCGGAGGCAGAAAAACCAAAGGATGCAAGAATTAAGACAGGCATATATATTAAAAGCGGCCGACAGTCGTTGACAGCCGCGGCCGAAGCAGCAGACTCAATGCCGCAGCCGGAAACGAAGGGGATCCCTTCTTTCATCCCGGTGCCGCCCGACCATGGGTCCTCCGTCCGCGCCTGCTTGACAAAATCGCCCCACAGGGAGCAAAGCTTACCTACATACACGCCGATGCGGGCTACGGCAAAACCACCCTGCTGCTCCAGTATTCTTATGGGCGCAGCGACGTATAGTGGCTCTCACTGGAGAAAAAAGACGGTGATGTTTTCACCTTCCTCCGGCACCTGGAAAAGGCTGCCAGGGAGAAGCTGACGCAATTTGACTTCCACGCCACCGATTATATCCCCTTTGCAGAATAAGACTTATTTTTACCAATGGTACTGTCCGCCTTGCTTCGGGCCTTCGGCTCCCGGAAGCTGACCATCATCCTGGACGATGTGCATCTGCTCTCCGGCCAGGCGGTGACAGGGCTGCTGAGCGAATGGGTAAGGGGTTGCCCGCCAAACCTCGCCCTCATCATGGCAAGCCGCCATGAGCTGTGGAGCGGGCTGATGAGAATCAAGCTGGAAGGCCGAGTCTCCGAGCTGACCAGGACGGATTTGTGCTTCAACCGGGAGGAAGCGGAAGAATTCTGGGGATTTTTCGATGAAGCCGCTTATACGGCCACCGAGGGCTGGGTTCTGGCCATGCAGTCCTACCGCATGGCTGCGGAGGGCAATCCGGATCTCTCCATATCAAAGATCCGCGCCGACAGGGACATCCACCGCTATTTAATGGATGAAATCTTCGGGAGACTATCTCCGGAAATACGGCGTTTCTTGCTATGCACCTCCCTGCTGCCCAATCTGGAGGTCCGCATGTGCGACAGCCTCCTGGGTATCGGGAACTCACGGGACATCCTGGAGGAACTGGTCAGCCGAAATATCTTCACTCTGTGCATTTCTGGCTCTACCTACCGTTACCACGAACTGTTACGTGACTTTTTGCAGCAGAATGACGACGGCAGCGGCCTGGAAACGGTGCGCAGGGCTATGGCCTGGCATTTTGACAGGGGAGATTACGAGCACGCTGCCGATTACGCACTGCTTGCCGATGATGCAAAATTTATCCATGACTGTATCAGTGCCGCCCTGGGAAGGCCCTTTGCCGGCGGCAGATACCGGCGCCTTAAGGAATACTTCGACTGTCTGGAGGCTCACCATACAGAGCTGACCCCCCGTGTCCTGCTGGCCAGGGGCATGTACCTGTCCAGCCGGGGCAATTTCTTCGAGGCGGACAGAGACCTAAGCGCCGCCGCAGACCAGATACGCAGCGAGGAGCGGGCCGTTTACCTGTATGCCATGACCCACAAGGCCAGGGTACTGCGTAACAACGTGTCCTTCGAGGAAAGCAGCCGCTGCCTTGGCATCCTGCTGCCTTTGCTGGAAGGTCAGCCCATGGCGACATTGTATGCAGTTGTCATCGAAAAAATCTACAACCTCACTCTGACCTCCCAATTGAACGCCGCCCTGGAGCTTACCCGCGCCATGATCGAGAAATGCTCCGTCTGCGGCGACTTGCGGGTTAAAGCGTGGTTTGAACGCTACCTGACAGCGGTCTGCTTTTTCATGGGAGATTAAGTATTGAAAAATATGCGGAACTAACGGACGGTATAGAGCTTAAACTTGATGAAGCTGATAGAGAGGCGGATTCAACCGATGTAAGATATACGCATGATGAAGTCTTCTCTAGAGTGAGGGCAAGGGTTGATGCTGGGCGGTAATTTTAGCTTAAGATACACTCCCAGATTTGAAGAAGATTTAAATGAGATTGTTGATTATATAGTATTTAAGCTGCGTAATCCGGACAGTGCAATGAATCTGGTAAAAAAATAGAAAACGCAATAGAAGAAAGATTGAATTGCCCGTTAGCTTTTGAGCCGTTTCAGTCAAATAGAAAAAGAAAGAATCCCTATTATCGGATTTATGTAGATAATTTTACTGTCTACTACGTAGTTATTGACGATGTAATGGAAGCTAGAAGGGTAATATATAGCGGCAGAAATGCGGATAAAATAATAAAATAAAGATTAAGCTGCGCAGGAGGATACCACCTCCTGTTTTTTGTTTTACGCCATTTTTTTCAAAAAATTCAGTTTTGGTGTTACTTTTGGTGGTAGCGGGTTGTTTATAATTAAGAATAATTGCTTATACCGCAGCCGCATCCGGTGCGCGCTGCATTAGTTGCATTAATAATAAATATACCTTTAAAAAGAGGAGTGAGGGTTTTGCGAAACATTAATATTTATTCTGCGAGGTGGAGGCATCTGGCCGTTCTGGCGGTTGTTGCGGTTCTGTGCATCGCATTTGCCGTGCCTGCTTTAGCCGCCGACCCGCCGGTGCTGGTGCGGGCAGCCACCAACGGGGACGGGACAGCGATCATCCTTATCTTTGACAAGGCGATGGCTAACCCGGATGGCAAGCATGGGCAGTTTACAGCTTCCACGGTAACGGAAGCGGTATACTTCAGCGGGGCCGCCCTGGATACCAATGATAAAAGGATCATACTCACCATTGATGGGGGACCTATTGAGTACGGCGATTCGGTCACCGTCAGCTACACGGAGGGCGATGTGATTGCAGTTGATACCGGTGCACTGGAGACCTTTGAGGATCGACCAGTAGTCAATGCCGTGTTTTCCGACGGATCGGGAGAACCGGGCGACCCCTTCATCATCACAGTGCGGACCAGCTGGATGCGGCAAGGTATCATTTGAACAAACATTCGACATCGACAAGGCCAGACCCGTGGCAACCTTTGACCCTGAAGATGAGACGACGGGTGTTTCGGTGAACGTTGAGCCTGTCATCAGCTTTGACGAGTCCGTCTACAAGACTGATGGTTCCACAATCACCGGCAATGATCTTGCTTCACTGGTGACGTTAAGGAAGGATGACGTCAATGGTGATGGTGTCGGCTTCACTGCCGATATTGATGGTGACAAGAAGGTAATTACCATCACACCGTCAGCACCGCTGGAGTACAGCCAAACCTACTACATGGTGCAGATGAAACACGGGAGCGGCGAATGGACGCAGGTCGGTACTCCAACCACTAACTCCTTTACCAAGACCGGCCTGGCCTCATCCGCCACCTACGTCTTCAGAGCCATGGCAGTAGACGAGGCAGGCAACGAGTCCGACTGGTCCGGCGAATGTAGCGTCACCACCAATTCATCCAGCAGCGGCAGCAGCAGAACCACTATCCCGAAAAAATCCATCATCACCGACGTGGCGGAGACCGGCGGGGATAAGCTGCTGGACAAAGCCCTCATCTACACGGGCAAGGCCCTGCTGTCCCTCTCGGGCGGCAAAAGCTCCGCCGAAATATCCCCCGCCGTTATCGGACGGCTGGCCCAGCACAAAGAGCCCTTCACCGTGGAGAACACCGTCGTAAGGCTGGAATTCGACCACCGGTCGCTGGATGTGGAGCAGGTCACCGGCGCGGGCAGCGGTGCTGCCGTTGTAGTCGGGGCCAGGGAAGTCACCGGGAGCGAAAAGCAGCGCATTTTGGCGGAGACCCCGCCGGGACAGAGCAGCGGTCTCTTCGAAATAGGCGGCAGGATATTCGGCCTCACCGCCCTGGTTAAAGCCGGAGACGGCAACATAGAAAAAATAGAGGAGCTCGGCAAGCCGGTGGCGGTGACCATCGACCTGTCCCACCTGGGTGAGTTGACCGATGAGCAGATAGGCCAGCTCACAGGCATAAGGCTGGAAAAGGACGAGCAGGGCAATGTCGTGCCGGTTTCGCTGGGCGGCAGTTACGATCCGGATACCAAGACCTTCACCTTCTACACCGACAGATTCAGCCTCTACACCGTGATGCGGCAGCGTCTTGCCATAGTCCTGACCATAGGCAGTATGGAATCCAGGGTTAACGGCAAGCCTTTATCCCTGGATGTGCCTCCGTCCATCATAGACGACCGCACCATGGTGCCTGCGAGGTTTGTTGCAGAAAGCATGGGCGCCGATGTGGAATGGAACGGAAAGACATCAACGGTTCGCATAACCCTGGGCGAAAAAGTGCTGAACCTGGTCATCGGCCAGAGGGATGAAGCCGCAGGCCTGGATGTGCCGGCCCGGATAGTGGAAGGCCGCACCATGGTACCGGTGCGCTACATCTCCGAGGCCTTAGGGGCTTCGGTCAACTGGCTGCCGGAAACAAGGAGCGTGGAAATAGTAAAATAAGAAGGAAAGTCCCTCTCTTACCAAGTAAGGAGGGGCTTTTTCTATATGAGGCAGGCTTTTGCTCGCTATCCATCTGCAAAGTATGATTTTTCAAAACTGTCTTTAAGCGGTATAATATATTATATAGTGAGGAAGAACATCAATTAATGGAGGTGTATTAAATGGCTGTAACGGTATTCAAAGTTGAACAATTGAACCTTCCTGAACATATTGCCAAGAAGCTAAAAGGGCGTAAAATAGAATTTGTTGAAACAAATGAAGGGATACTCATTAAGCCAGTAGAAGACCCTATTAAAGAACTTAGGGGTTTCCTCGAGGGAAGCAAGTTTACAACAGAAGCTTACTTAAAGCAGAAATACCAGGATAAGGAGCTTGAACAATGAGTGATGTGTATGTCCTGGATGCATGTGCTTTGTTGGCTCTTATTAACAATGAGCAAGGTGCTGATAGGGTTGAAGCTGTATTGAGAGACGCACTTAGTGGAAACGTTGAAGTGTACATGAGCAAAATCAATGTGTATGAAGTCTATTATGGTATATACCACATTGAAGGGCAGACCAAGGCCGATGAGACATACATGCTAATACAAAAACAGCCTATCAACATTATTGATACCTTTGGCGATGATGTGTTTATAGAAGCGGCAAGACTGAAATCAAAATACAAGATGTCCCTTGCGGACTCTATTGCCCTCGGTGAGACTGTTATCAGGAATGCAACGTTGCTGTCATCCGATCATCATGAGTTTGATGTAGTAGAACAGCAGGAGGGTATTAAATTCGATTGGATACGGTAATCAGACCAGGTAAAAACGGAGGCAGGCCTGGATGTGCCGGCCCGGATAGTGGAAGGCCGCACCCTGGTGCCGGTGCGCTACATCTCCGAGGCCTTAGGGGCTTCGGTCAACTGGCTGCCGGAAACAAGGAGCGTGGAAATAGTAAAATAGCCTGATAATAAACTGATAAAATAAAAACAGAAGCCATCTTCGATTGCCCGAGGGTGGCTTCTGTGTATTTTATTTGCAATCGGAGCTTATTCTGACAAAAGGAGTATTGACTTTAGCCGTAACGCAACGTATAATTTAATTGAAACATGAGTATAATAATTATAATTCAGTAAGTGGAGTGAGAACGTTGTTTGTAGGCAGGAAAGATGAATTAAGCGCTCTTGAAAAGCTGTACGCCAGGGACAGCTTTCAGCTTGTTGTAATGTATGGGCGCAGGCGTGTCGGTAAAACAACATTGATTAATGAGTTTATTAAAAATAAACCCTCTATTTTCTTTGTAGCCGGGGAGGCAAATGATTTTATCAATATTGAGATGTTCTCCCAAAAAATATACGGTTTTTTTGATATCCCGCTTTCAACAGGGAGCTTTAAAAACTGGGCGGACGCTTTTGATTTTATTGCAGAGAAAGCAAAAGAGAAGCGTTTTATTCTTGTAATTGATGAATTCCCATATGCTGCATCGGGAAACAAAAGCCTTAAGTCAATACTGCAAAATGTCATTGACCATAAGCTGAAAAACACAAATCTTTTTATGATATTGTGCGGCAGCCAGATTAGCTTTATGGAAAATGATGTGCTGGGATATAAAAGCCCTTTGTTTGGGAGAAGGACAGCCCAATTAAAAATCGAAGGTTTTGATTATTATGATGCCGCAAGGCTTATGACCGGTTACGGCAATGAGGATAAGATAAAGCTGTATAGCTGTATCGGTGGAACACCACATTACCTGTCGCAGATTGATCATTCTTTGAGCTTTGAAGATAATATGAAAGAGTTGTATTTTAATGTGGCCGGTTACCTGTATGATGAACCGATGATGCTGCTTCAGCAAGAGCTGCGGGAACCTGCTATGTATAATTCCATTATATCCGCCATTGCATCAGGCGCCAGCAGGCTCAACGATATTTCCACAAGGATAGGCGAGGATACGGCAAAAACAATAAAGTACATTAATACCCTCCTGAACCTGAAAATTTTACGTAAGGAATTTCCTTTTGGGGATAATCCGGCAAACAGCAGGAAAGGTATTTACAAAATATCCGATAATTGCTATAGCTTCTGGTACCGCTTCATATTTCCCAACAAGCCGGGCATTGAGCAAGGGGTCGGCGGGGTTATCGCTGAAAAAAACGTATTTCCCAATCTGCCGGCGTATATAGGTAAGCCGCCCTTTGAAGATATCTGCAGGCAATATGTAATACGGCAAAACAGGCAGGGAAGGCTGCCCTTCATTGCAACCGACTTTGGCTGCTGGTGGGGCAATGACCACAAGGAGAAAAAACAAGCGGATGTTGATGTGGTTGCCGATAGCAAAGCGGATAAGAAAATCTTGCTTGGTGAATGCAAGTGGAGAAATAACCTTGACGATGTATCGGAAATAAAAGCGCTTATGGAAAAGACATACCTGTTTCCCGGGTACGAGGAATATTATTTCATGCTCTTCTCAAAGATGCCATATTCCGATGCCGCAAGGCGATTGGAAGAAACTTATTCAAATTTGAAACTCGTTACTTTGGATATGCTGTTTGAGGAATAATTGGTAGCCCACCCTTATGGTGGGCTACACTTAAATCACCCAGGAAAGAACGTTGTTCTCCCGGTTATATCTGCGTCTTACGATTTTGGCAGGGCAGCCTACGGCAGTACAATTGTCCGGCACCGACTTAACGACCACCGAACCAGCCCCTATTTTTACATTATTCCCGATGGTTATTGGGCCGAGGATCTTTGCCCCTGCTCCGATCATCACGTTGTTCCCAACCGTCGGATGGCGTTTGCCCTTGTCTTTGCCGGTACCCCCCAGGGTTGCACCGTGGTACATGACAACATTATCGCCTATTTCCGCCGTTTCCCCTATAACTATACCCATGCCATGGTCAATAAAGAAGCCCTTTCCGATCCTGGCTCCGGGATGAATCTCTATCCCGGTCATAAACCTGCTGAAGTTGGATATTATCCTGGCAAGCACAAAACGCCTTCTGTTGTAAAGCCAATGGGCAGGCCTGTGAAGCAGTATGGCGTGCAATCCCGGGTAGCACAGCAGCACTTCGGCTATGTTTTTGACCGCCGGGTCGTTTTCGAAGACAGCCTTTATATCCTCCCTAAGACCTTTGAACAAATTATTCACCTTCTTCCTAATCCCTTAATAAAGTCCCATGCTGAGATATCTTTCCCCGGTATCAGGGGCTATGGCCAGGACCCTTTTCCCCTGGCCCAACTCATCGGCGGCCTTTAAGGCCGACCATACCGCCGCTCCCGAAGAGATGCCGGTAAGCAGTCCCTCCATAGAAGCCAGATTCCTCGCAGTTTCCAGGGCGTCTTCATCTTTGACGGTGATTATTTCATCAATGATGGATTTGTCCAGCACCCGTGGTATGAACCCTGCCCCGATACCCTGTATCTTGTGGGGGCCCGGAGTTCCGCCCGAAAGTACCGGCGACTTTTCAGGCTCCACTGCAATGATTCTGATATGGGGTATTTCCTGCTTAAGGACCTTGCCAACACCCGTTATTGTGCCCCCTGTACCCACACCTGCAACAAAGGCATCGAGTTTGCCGTCAACCTGGGCCAGTATTTCCCGGGCGGTTGTTCGGGCATGAACTGCCGGGTTGGCGGGGTTGTTGAACTGCTGGGGCATGAAATAATTGGGGTTTTGGGCGGTCAACTCTTCGGCTTTTTTCACTGCTCCCTTCATCCCTTCTTCGCCGGGGGTAAGAAGGAAATCCGCTCCCAGGGCCTTCATCAGTTTTCTCCGCTCCTCGCTCATGGTATCGGGCATCACCAGCAGCAGCTTATAGCCCCTGGCCGCCGCTACCATCGCCAGGCCTATGCCTGTGTTGCCGCTCGTCGGCTCCACAATAACCGTATTCTTGTTGATTTTGCCCTGTTTTTCAGCTTCGAGTATCATATTCAGCGCGATCCTGTCCTTCACGCTTCCGCCGGGGTTGAAATACTCCAACTTAACGAGGACCTCAGCATCGCCTTTTTTTACCAGCTTGTTTAACCTCACCACGGGGGTTGAGCCAATAAGCTCCGTAACATTTCCTGCAATCTGCATTTAATAATCTCCTTTCTATTCTCTTTGCGTTTTTGGGACAGAAGGAACCGTCCCCGTGTCCCATTGGGACAGAAGGAACCGTCCCCGGTGTCCCCGGTGTCCCCCTGTCCCCCCCTGTCCCACCCTTCTGAAACCGGCGGGGGACGGGGGACATAATAAAAAAACTTCCACCCCTTTAAGAGGCGAAAGTTTAATTTCGCGGTCCCACTCTTGTTGAACCATATGGTTCATCTCATTTCAGGCACAGCGCTATGCCCTAACGCTGTAACGGGCGTATCCCGGTAAAGGCCTACTTGCACTTTCGGCCCACAACTCCGGAGCGCACTTCGACCGGTTTTGCCGCAGGATTGCTTTCAGCCGTGACAATCCCTCTCTTTGAGGCTCCTTCCAGTCTACTTTACTCCTTCACAGTCTTTAAATCCTAGTAAAATAATAGGAATACTATAGTTTGATTATATACATGAAATTAGCCCGTGTCAATACCCTGTTTTGTTTTTATATGTGAGCTGCCATGTTAAAAGCTGCCGGTAGGGGCTTGACACCATCCTAAAAAATGTTTAGAATGTAAAACTAATAGGTCCGGGTGTTATACAAAAATATTAAAGAAAGAAGGTTTTACAGTGGAGAAAAGTATTCCGACCAGACAGGAGGCTTATGAACTTCTGAAAAAGTACAACAAAAATGAAAGTTTGATACGGCACGCTCTGGCCGTCGAATCCGTTATGCTTCATTTTGCG
Organism: Bacillota bacterium; assembly: GCA_013540605.1. Taxonomy (GTDB): domain Bacteria; phylum Bacillota; class Clostridia; order Ch29; family Ch29; genus Ch29. Next base: position 48,548 of record JABVCK010000028.1, on the reverse strand, counting down.
GAAAAATTGGGCGAAAAGGATAGGGAAAAATGGGGAGTGATCGGGCTGGTGCACGACCTGGATTATGAGATGTATCCCGATCAGCACTGTAAAAAAGTACGGGAAATCATGGAAGAAGAGAACTGGCCTGAAGACTACATAAGGGCGGTCGAAAGCCACGGTTGGAAATTGTGCAGCGACGTTGAACCTGTCGAAAGAATGGAAAAAGTATTGTATGCTATTGACGAACTAACCGGGTTGATAAATGCAACGGCATTAATGAGGCCAAGCAAGAGTATCCTAGATATGGAGGCTAAATCGGTCAAAAAGAAATGGAAACAGAGAGGATTTGCAGCAGGTGTTAACAGGGAAGTTATCGAGGAAGGCGTTGAGATGCTGGGAATGGACCTAGAAAAGGTTATTGAAGAAACGATTGAGGGAATGAAAAAGGTAGCCGAGGAAATCGGGCTGAAATGAGAATTGTAATAAGATAAGGTACAGGGAGAAATTCCGGTACCTTATTTTATTATGTAGTAGACTAGAGGTGAATGACAAAATATTAACAAAAAAATTCTTAGAATAATCTTGATATTGATTGGGAAAAATAATATAATTTTGCTTAATAAAACACGGTTTCATCATACAGGACAGAGGTGAAAATATGGCTAATACGGTGCAGTCACTGGATAGAGCCTTGGAGATACTGGAAACACTGGCAGTGGAGGGCAGGGGTCTCGGGGTAACCGAACTGAGCCAGAGAGTGGGCCTTCACAAGAGCACTGTCCACAGGATGCTTGCGACTTTTGCTGAATGGGGTTATGTGGAGAAGAACAGTGAAGATGACCGGTACAGGCTTGGGATGAAGATCATAGATATAGGCAGCATATATCTCAACAACATCGAACTTAAGACCGAGGCGCTGCCCTATTTGAGGGAACTAAGGGAAAAAAGCCAGCAGCCTGTTCACCTGGCCAGGTTGGAGGACGGACAAGTAATATACATAGAAAAGGTGGACGTAATAAACAGCATAAGAATGTACTCCCAGATAGGGCGAAGGGTTCCGGTTCACTGTACTGCACTCGGCAAAGCGATGGCGGCACATTTTAATATCATTGAAGTCGAAGAGATTATCGGGAACAGGGGCCTCGTCCGGGTTACTGAAAAAACTATAGTAGACAAAAACAGGTTTTTAGAGGAACTGAAGCTGACCAGGCAAAGGGGATATGCCCTGGACGACGAGGAGAACGAAGTGGGAATAAGGTGTGTTGCGGCACCTATTATGGATTACCGGGGGAAAGTAATAGCTGCCATAAGCACTTCCGGACCGGTGGAGGCTTTTACTTACGAAGTTATAGAGGAATTAAAAAAACATGTAATGGCTACAGCACAAAAGATTTCAGCAAGAATGGGATATATGGCTTAGTCAGGTCTATACATTGGACATGCAGCATAAGTATTAATAGGAGTAAGATTTTGGACTTTGCTGATCAGGCAAAGCTCTTTAAGCATCAAGCAATAAAACGATGTATCATAATATGAAACAGCCAGGAGGAGTGCTATGTACAAGTACAGAATTTTAGAAAAAATTGTGGAGAAGGGAATCGTTGCCGTAATAAGGGCGGAAAGCAGCGAAAAAGCCATCCGGATTACAGAGGCCTGCCTGGAGGGCGGAATAAACAGTATTGAGATTACCTTTACCGTACCGGCAGCGCACAGGCTTATCGAAGACCTTTCAAAAAGGTTCCACGGCCAGGATGTCCTGCTTGGGGCAGGTACTGTTCTTGATGCGGAGACGGCCAGGGCTGCTATCCTGAGCGGAGCAAGCTATATTGTGAGCCCGGCGTTAAACCTCGATACCATGAAACTGTGCAACAGGTACCAGGTCCCATGCATGCCTGGAGCCATGACGGTCAGGGAGGTAATTATGGCAATGGAAGCCGGAGCTGACATAATCAAAATATTTCCGGGAAGCGTTTTCGGGCCGGAAGTAATAAAGGCAATCAAGGGGCCTTTGCCGCAGGCTTCGCTAATGCCAACCGGCGGAGTAGAACTGTCTAACGCCGTAGAATGGCTGAAGGCAGGCAGTATAGCTCTGGGGGCAGGCAGCTCGCTGACCGCCGGGGCTAAAACCGGAGACTATAATAGGGTTACTGAAACTGCCAGAGAGTTCGTAAGGGTTATCAGCGATTTTAGGGGGAATAGCAATGTCAAATAGGGTGGTCTGCTTTGGTGAAATCATGCTGAGGTTATCTACACCGGAATACCGGAGGTTTGTGCAGGCAGATAGTTTTGATGCAACCTATGGCGGAGGAGAAGCAAATGTGGCGGCTTCTTTGGCCAATTTTGGACTGGAAGCCTGCTATGTAACTAAACTTCCGGACAATCCAATCGGCGACGCCGCACTGAATCATCTTAGAAGATACGGAGTGAAAACAGAGTACATAATTCGCGGCGGTGAAAGGCTGGGCATATATTTTCTGGAAAGCGGCGCTTCACAGCGGCCTTCGAAGGTAATATACGACAGGGCATATTCTTCAATATCCAGTATCAAACCCGGCGAAATTGACTGGGAAAAAGTATTCGAAGGAGCAAAATGGTTTCATTTTACAGGTATTACCCCGGCTCTAAGCGATAGTGCTGCCGAAGCAACCCTTGAAGCTGTGAAGACGGCGAAACAAGCGGGATTAACCGTCAGCTGCGACCTGAACTACAGGAAAAAGCTCTGGAGCACAGATAAGGCCAACAGGGTGATGAGTGAACTCGTTAAGTATGTAGATATTTGTATTGGCAATGAAGAGGATGCAGAGAAGGTTTTCGGAATCAGGGCGGAGGATTCGGATATTGTTTCAGGAGAACTGAGCAAGGAAGGTTACAAGGATGTGGCAAGAAAACTGGTGGAAAGGTTCGGGCTGAAGATGGCGGCCATTACCCTCAGGGAGAGCCATTCAGCCAGCGACAACGGCTGGTCGGTAATGCTCTATGACGGTGCGGGATATTACTTTTCCAGGAAATATGATGTCCATATCGTCGACAGGGTCGGTGGTGGAGATGCCTTTGCCGGAGGGCTGATATACGCGCTATTGAACGGATATGACAGCCAGAACTCGGTGGAATTCGCAGCGGCGGCTTCATGTCTGAAGCATACTATTCCCGGCGACTTCAACCATGTTACGGTTGCGGAGGTAACCAGCCTGATGAAGGGCGACGGGTCGGGAAGGGTTCAGAGGTAGAGGTATACTATTAAAGCTGACATCATAACGGAGTAACGAAGGGAGGTTGTGGCCTTGGCCAATATTATTTCATCGAACGTTCTCGCAGTACCCCATTCGAGTATAAGAAAGATGTTCAATATAGCAAGCAAGCTGGACGGTGTTATAAACTTTGGCATCGGCGAGCCGGATTTCGACACGCCGGGCAATATTCTGGAAGCTGCGAAGAGAGCCATGGATGAAGGATATACCCATTATACCGCTAATGCCGGGCTGATCGAGCTTAGAGAAGCTATTGCCAGGAAGCTTGAAAGAGATAACGGAATAAAGGCTGACCCGGTCAACGGCATCATTGTAACCAGCGGGGGCATGGGGGCACTGTCCCTGGCAATGCTTACGCTGGTAGAGAAAAACGATGAGGTAATTCTTCCGGATCCCAGCTGGTGCAATTATACATCCCATGTAATTCTGGCCGGGGGAAAACCCGTATATGTCCCCCTGAGAGAAGAGAATGGTTTTATGCTGACGGCGGAGGATATTGAACAAAGGATAACACCAAAAAGCAAGGTATTGCTGATAAACTCGCCTGCAAATCCCACCGGTGCAGTGATCAATAGAGATGAGATGCACAAGATTGCAAAACTGGTCAAAGAATACGGACTTTTCATAGTGACGGACGAGGTGTATGAGAAGTTTACATATGATGGCGCTGAGCATTTCAGCATCGCATCAATAAGTTCCGTTGCTGACAGGACAATATTGATAAACAGCTTCTCCAAATCCTATGCAATGACCGGGTGGAGGGTAGGCTTTGCTGCAGGAAACAGTGAAATCATCGGCCAGATGACAAAACTTCAGGAGCATATAGTGGCATGCGTCAGCACCGTATCTCAAAAAGCGGCGATAGAAGCTTTGGAAGGTCCTCAGGACCAGCTTGAAAACATGATTGAGAAGTATAGGGCAAGAAGAGAAATACTGATCGACGGGCTTAACCGGATAGCAGGCATAAAGTGCAGCAAACCGAAGGGAAGCTTCTATGCCTTTGCAAACATAAAAAGTTCCGGAATTTCCAGTGAGGAATTTGCCCTGGACCTTCTGAAGAAGAAAAAGGTGTGCCTGATACCCGGGACAGCCTTTGGGGAATCCGGGGAAGGATATGTAAGGATTTCGTATGCGACCTCTGAAGAAAACATATGCGAAGGTTTGAGAAGGATTGAGGAGTATATGAACGCTATTGATAGATAATTTTCCGGGAGGGATGCTTATGAAAACAGATATCTTAGCAGAGAGAATACATGACAGCGTTTTTCTGCTTCAGCCAAGCAGGCCCATACTATGCACTACGAAAAACGAAGACGGGTCCGACCATGTAGCTCCGTTCAGCTGGGTTAATCCCGTATCCCATAAGCCCCCCAGGCTTGCGTTGGCTTTGCTGAATAGTCCCAGGAAACAGCACAGCCTTGAGAACATTGAGAGGACCGGAGAATTTGTTATAAACATCCCTTCCTTGGATTTTGCTGATAAATTGGTAGAGTGCTCGTACAAAACAAAATCCGGAGAAAACAAATTTGAAAGGTCAGGGTTTAAAAGGCTTGAATCGCTGAAGGTTCAGCCTCCCGGCATACTGGAATGCAAAGCTCATCTGGAATGCAAACTGTACTCCCGGGTTGTCACCGGAGACCATACGCTGCTGATTGCAGATATTGTGCATGCAAGGTATGACGGGGAAGCTTACAGCCCAAACCTCATGATAAAGCTTGATAAGTTTAGTCCGGCGATACACGTGCTGAACTATAACCTTGAAGAATCACAAATCCATGTATTCTTAAAACCCGGCGGCGCACACGTGACCGAAGTTCCTTACAAAAAAAGCTATGCCGGGGGCACCTCAAAGATGGATATTAATGAAGAATAAATAGGGAGGCGTATATATGGCCATTAGGGAATTGAAGAAAGATGACGTTGACGCTTTACTCTTAGGTCTTGGCATTTTAGGCACCGGGGGAGGCGGGGACCCCAGATGGGGGAAGATAGTAATCGAGAACGATTTCAACAAGGGGCGGAAATATTATATCGCAGATCCCGAGGACGTTGATGACGGCGCTTTTATCTGCAGCGGCGGCATTATGGGCTCGGTGAAAGCATTGGAGGGTATGTCATACGGCGAAATTGTCGCCGGATGGGAAGATGACTTCGTGCTGATCAAAGCATTCAAAGAAATGGAAGATATCACCGGAAAGAAATTGGATTATGTCATACCCTTCGAGGCAGGGGGAATTAATACTCCGGTGATTATGTCCCTTGCCGCGAGGTTGGGAATCCCTGTGATAAACGGGGATGCTCTTGGAAGGTCAGCCCCTGAGACCCAGATGACCAGTTTTATCGGCCACGGTGTTTCCCTATATCCGATGCCTCTGGTGGACAGTCAGGGGAATACCATTGTGGTTAAAAGAGCAAACAGCTCTACGTATGCAGATGAAATGGGGCGTGTTGTAGTAACAAGGGGCGGAGGATTTGGCGGCAATTCGCATTATCCCATGACAGGCAAACAGTTGAAGAAGAGCTGCGTACCCGGATGTATAACCGATGCGATAAGAATTGGCAAGGCAGTTATCGCCGCCAGGAAAGCGGGAAATAACCCGGTCGATGCATTTATGGATGCAACAGGCGGAATGAAGCTGTATAAAGGTAAAGTTGAGGAGGTGATTGGAGAGGATAAAGGCGGATTTTATCTCACCAGGATAAAGGTTGAAGGGGATGAAGAGTATAGGGGCAGCAGATTGGATATGGTCGTCAAGAACGAATACATGGCGGTGTGGAAGGATGGAGCAGTCAAGGCTGTATTCCCCGATCTGGTATGCGCATTGTACAGCGACAGCGGTGAAGGGGTCATGAGCGTTGACATGAAGCCCGGCCTGTATGTTACAATAGTGGGAATCCCATGCCACGAAAGATTGAGGGAAGCCATGGCTACAGACGCAGGTAAAGCAGCCATGGGCGGAAGCAGGTACGGGCACCCGGAACTGGAATACATACCCATAGAAAGACTCAATGGCTAGGTGCAGTTTGTTCTGTCCCACGGGACAGGAAAAAATAAAAGGAGGGCAAAAAGAATGAGAAGATTTTTTGCATTAATGCTGGCCGCATTACTTGTTGTGGGGGCGCTTGCCGCATGTAGCAAGCCACAGGAGCAGGCACCGGCACAGGATGAACAAAAGCAGTTTGTAGTAGCTATAAATAACTTCGGACAGGCTAACTTCTTTGCCAGGATAGGCAGGGAATCAATGATCGACCAGATTGAGAAAAACGGTGGAAAGGTAATCTCTACGGTAACCGCCGACGTGCCGAGCAGGACAGCAGCCATCGAAAACATGATAGCCCAGGGTGTGGATGCAATAATCATAGAAGAAGGGGATATCAACCAGGTCGCGCCGGTACTGATGGAAGCAAAGAAACAGGGCATAATAATAGGTTCCATGGATGCAGGAGATGCAGACTTTGTTGATGTATTTGTAGAGTCGGATAATCACCAGTTGGGGACAAAAGCAGCCGAAATCCTGATGGAGCATATCGGAGGAAAGGGCAAAATCGTAGAAATCATAAACGATGCAGGCTCGATGATCAGGGTCAGGAAAAATGCCATGCATGACGTCGCGGCCAAATATCCTGAAGTAGAGATTGCAGCAAGCTTTGTATACGCTTGGCCGGACTTCTTCCCGGACGCCAAAGCAAAGATGGAAGCGGTTCTGCAGGCTCATCCGAATCCAGGTGAAATAGTGGGCGTTTTTGCGACCTTTGACGGAGTAGGCATAGCAGCTGCGCAGGCTATCAGGGAAGCCGGCTTGCAGGAACATATCGCCGTTGTGGGCATAGATGGCGACCCTGAGGCTTACAAGGAGATGAGGAAGGAAGACAGCCCGTTCATAGCTACAATGGCACAGGATCCGGAGACCATAGCACGAACGGTGGTCGATAAGGTATTTGAGCTCCTTAATGGCAAACAGCTGGCTGAAAGGCACATATATATTCCCGGTATACTGATAACCAAGGACAACATACCTCCGGAGCAATAAAACCCATTAGCATATCGGATGATAAGCGGGTTTTCCCGCTTATCATCCGATAATTAAATCCGATTGTTGGGAGGGGTAATATGATGCCAGCGGATAAGACAGTTAAAGCAGCAAATATTATAGAAACCGAAGGGGTAGGGAAAGAGTTTAACGGCGTGTGGGTACTGAAGGACATAGATTTTTCCCTCAGGCCGGGGGAAATACATTCCCTTGTCGGGGAAAACGGTGCAGGGAAATCCACATTTATAAAGATACTGTCCGGCGTTTACCAGCCGTCCTCCGGAAGCATCAAGATTGATGGATCGCCCATAACATTTCATAACGTAAGGCACAGCGAATCCTTCGGGATTAGAACCGTCCACCAGGAAATCAACCTGGTTCCGTTTTTTAACGTATACGAGAATATATTTATCGGTACTGAACAGAAAAAGAATATCCTGGGGATAGGCGTGCTGGACGACAGGCAAATGAAAAGGAAAGCCAAGGAAGTCATTGAAAGGCTGGGCGTGAGGCTTGACGTCAACAAGCCCGCGCATCTTCTTAACGCTTCGATGCAAAGGATTGTGGAGATCAGCAAAGTGCTCGTCCACAGCCCCAGAGTGATTATATTTGACGAACCGACGACTTCCCTTGGCGAGGAAGAAAGGAAAAGGCTGCTTGAGATTATAAAGGGGTTAAAAAAGACCGGCATAGGGATTATCTATATTTCCCATAACCTTGAGGAAGTAATGGAAATATCCGACCGCATAACGGTTTTCAGGGACGGCTGCAGGATAGATACCATGGACAGGAGCGAGGCCGCTCCGGAGAAGATCGTATCTATGATGATCGGGCATAAATCCTATAATGAATACAAAAGAGAAGAGTGTTATAAGTGCAGTGAAGTCTTCATCGACGTGAAAAATCTCAGCACTGATAAACTTAAAGGAATTAACTTTTCCGTACACAAGGGTGAAATCCTGGGTATAGCCGGTGTTGTCGGGGCAGGCAAGACTGAGATTGCCAAAGCCATCTTTGGCCTGGATAAAATCCAAAAAGGTGAAATTCAGCTGTACGGCGGCAGGTACCAGCCATCCTGCCAGAGGGCGATTGAAAACGGTATAGCGCTGGTACCCGAAGAAAGGCAGGCCCAGGGTTTGATACCGAATTATTCTGTTATGAAGAACATCACTCTTACCTACCTGAATAAGTGGTGCAGCAGAGGAGTAATGGACAGTGACCGTGAAATCGAAACAGCCAGAGAGTATATAGATCTCATGTCGATTAAAACTACCGGCTATGCTCAACTGGTCAAGTTCCTGAGCGGCGGCAACCAGCAGAAAGTGATACTGTCGAGATGGCTCAATGGAGATTTTAAAATCGGATTATTTGATGAACCGACTAAAGGTATAGATGTAAAGGCCAAAGAGGATATTTACGGTCTTATGGACCAACTGGCGAGAGAAGGCAAGGCCATAATCGTTTTATCGTCCTATCTTCCTGAACTTCTCAGCATAAGCGATAGAATAATAGTTGTGCATGAAGGAGAGCTGGTTGGAGAGTTCGATCCGAAAGAAGACAATGCCAAGGAGAAGATAATGCACGCAATGTTAGGAGGTAGAGTGGCTTGATTGGGAAAAAGCTGAACGTCGGCAGTGTCGATAAGAAAGAGTTTTTGAGAAAATACGGTACAGTAATGGGTGCCTTGATAATATTTACGGTGTTTTCGCTTACAGCCAGGAATTTTTTCACTTCAACCAACCTGCTCATGCTGCTCAGACAAATGAGTATGCTGACGATTATTTCGTTGGGATTCACATTCGTTATGGGTGCAGGGGGCTTTGACATGTCGATCGGCAACGCAACGGGATTGATCAACATCATCTTTGCCATAGTGATATTAAATACCAATAGTTTCTGGATAGCGCTGCTGGCAGCGCTGCTGGTAGGGGTTACCATAGGGGTGCTGAACGGGACACTGGTAGCCTATATAGGTTTGCCCGATTTTATAGGGACGTTCGCGGTAGGGTCGATAATTTATGGGGTAAAGATGCTCATAACGAAAGGAAATCCCATTTTCTTCAATGATACTGTACCCAAAATTTTCTTCTTTATCGGCCAGGGATACGTAGGGCCCATACCTTTTCCGGTAATACTGATGGCCTTCTTTGTAGGGCTTGCAATTTTTATATTGAACAAAACCAGTCTGGGAAGGCGCGTATATGCGATAGGAGGCAACTCCATTGCATCCCTTTATGCCGGTATCAACGTAAAAAGATATAGGCTGATTACCTTTATAGTATCCGGTTTAAGCGTTGCAATAGCTTCGGTTATCCTGACATCCCGGCTTGGTTCCGCCCAGCCCCTGGCGGGGGAAGAGTTCCTGCTGGACGCCATATCGGTTGTCTTCTTAAGTACAACCATGTTCGGCGATGGCGAGCCAACGGGAAGCGGAACCTTTGTCGGCGCTTTGATCATAAGCATGATGAATAATGGTCTTACAATGTTGAATGTGCCGTACTATTTTCAATACATCACCAAGGGTACTGTAGTAATATTTGCGGTGGTATTATCGGTTGTTCTCGGACAGAAGCTTAGGGTTAAATTATAGAGGGGGTGAGCGTATGCAAGCAGTGAAGCCCGTAGAAATTTTAACGGTTGACTTGAGTTCCCGGGAAATTACCAGGGATAAAATCGAAGATGTGGAACTTATCAAGAAGTATATAGGAGGCCGCGGCATAGCCACCTATAGCTTGCTCAGCAGCATGGACCCGGAGGTTGACCCATACAGTCCGGAAAGTCCAATAGTATTTGCGCCGGGGGTGCTCACGGGGACGATTGTACCGTGCTCCGGGAGGACAACGGTATTGTTCAAGAGCCCTGCCACCGGCAGGCTGTTCAAAACGAATGTCGGAGGGCATTTCGGAGCCCAGCTTAAGTTTGCCGGTTACGATATTCTGGTAGTGAAGGGCAGGGCGGAAAAACCCGTATACTTATATATTGAGGACGACAGGGTGGAAATAAGGGATGCATCACATCTCTGGGGTAAGGACGTCAGGGAAACAAACAGGCTGGTCAGGAAAGAAAATGATGACCCGGAAGTGCAGCTCGCATGCATCGGGCCTGCCGGGGAGAACAAGGTTGTATATGCATCGATACAGGTTTCCATATATAACGCTGCCGGCAGGGGCGGCGGTGGAGCGGTTATGGGCGACAAGAACCTGAAAGCGGTAGCTGCCAAAGGGACAAAGGGGATCAGAGCCGCCCACCCTGAGAAATTTATGGAAACCGTCGCCGGATTATGGAATAAGATGAATGAAGTGTCAGGTGTTAAGCCCCTTTCGGACTATGGAACAAGTATAGGAATTGAATCGACCAATGCAATCGGCGCATTTCCTGTTAAGAACTACCAGCAGGGCAACATCGATAATGTGAAATACCTTACGGGGACCTATCTTGTAGAAGGAGGCTTCCTTAAAAGAAAGATCTCATGCTATTCCTGCCCCGTGGCATGCCACAGGTTCGTAACGGTTGATGAAGGAAAGTACAGGGGTGTTTATACAGGGGGCCCCGAGTACGAAACGCTGTCGGCCCTTGGGGGCGGGTGCCTGTCGACAGATACGGCGGGGGTCATTAAGGCAAATGAATTGTGCAACATCCTCGGTCTTGATACCATATCCACAGGGAACTGCATCCAATGGCTGATGGAGTGCAAGCAGCGGGGGGTAGTGTCCGATGGAGATGCCGGTGGATTGGACCTGACGTGGGGCAACTCTGAAACAATAATCGACCTGGTAGGGAAAATTGCCCACAGGCAAGGGATCGGCGACCTGCTTGCCAAGGGACTGAAAGCGGCCAGCGAGGAGCTAGGCAGGGATTCATATAAATGGGCAATCCAGGCAAGGGGATTGGAACAGTCCAGAGTGGAAACGCGGTCTGCATTCGGATACGCCCTGGCCTTTGCAGTGAATTCCAGGGGACCGGACCATCTGAATACCGAATGCCTTGCGGAGTTTGGAGGGAGTCCCGAAGCGAGGGCGCTGATCAAGCGGATAACCGGAAGCGAGGAGTACGCATACCCGCATACTACGGAAAAAAGGGCGGATATTGTAAGATGGCACGAAGATATTTATGGCGCCAGCGATGCCCTCGGTATTTGTGCGTTCCCGACAACCGCCCAGTTCTGGATGGATGAGTGGGATTTGGCCGGTCTGTTCCGCAATTTCACCGGTATCGAAGTCAGTCACGAGGACATGATGCGGGCAGGACGAAGAATGATAGTAATGGAGCGCTGCTTCAATGCTATGCTTGGTCATACGCGGGAGGACGATGTCCTGCCGTATAGGCTGATGAACGAGATCCAGCATGACGCTATGCATGATAACGCAATAAATTCAGCGGAGCTGCTGGATAAGATGAAGGACGAGTATTATGCGCTGCACTGCTGGGATATTGAAAAGGGGCTGCCCACCAAAGAAACTCTTTGCGAACTGGGCATGGGAGATCTGATAGAAAAAATAACCGGCTATATAGAGCTTAAGTAAGGGGGGTATCCGGATGAAGCTTTTCATGGTCAACCCGGAAAAATGTACCGGCTGTCATCTGTGTGAGCTTGCCTGTTCCTTTAACAAACATGGCGTTTTTAACAGAGAGCTGTCAAACATAAGAGTGGAGAATGATGAAGACCGGGCCCTCAATGTTCCTGTAAAATGCATGCAGTGCGATGATGCCCCTTGCATTGCGTCATGTGTCACCAGGGCACTGTTCAAGGACCTGGAGACAGGAGCGGTTTTATGGGACAAGGACAGATGCATCAGGTGCAAGGCGTGCGTTATCGCGTGTCCCTTTGGGTGCGTTTCGCTGGTCAGGAAGGAGAGGAGCACCAACATAAGCATCTGCGACCTTTGTTCCGGGCAGCCGAAATGCATAGAGGTGTGCAGGGAAAAGGCAATCGATTATGTGGACGAGAATAGGATAAACAACAAAAAGAGAGAGAAGACATTCTACAAGGTACTAAACCAAAAGGACGGTGGGATGCAGAATGGATAAGCTGCGGTTTGTAGGGCTGAGTTCCAGTCCCAGGCATGCAAATACCGAAATACTGGTTGAAAAAGCGCTGCTGGCGGCAAAAGAAGAAGCCGAAAACAGGGGCTATGGCGCGGAGGTTGTGCTATTGTCATTGGCAGGCAAAAAAATTCAGCCTTGCATAAACTGTGACGGGTGTGTCAGAAAACTCTCCTATTGTATATTGAAGGACGACTGGCTGGAAGTAGTTAAAAATTTTGTTGACCCCGTTCCAAACGGCGTTGTTCTTGGGGCGCCGGTGTACTTCTTCAATGTGAACGCCCAGATGAGGGCATTTATGGAGAGGTGGACATCCCTTGTGAAGGCGATATGGCATCCCGATTTCCCTCACCCGGTGCCCGACTGGACCAGGACCGCAGCAGGCGCCGTTACCGTCGGGTATGACAGGAACGGGGGACAGGAAACGGCGTTGTCGACAATGCTGCATTTCCTGCTGCTAAATAAGTTTGTTACGGTGGCCCCGGGACATGAAGGGGGCTATGTCGGCGCTGCCGGCTGGCAGATGGGCCTGGAGGGAGCCAAGAAAGATGCCGTGCTGGCGGATGACGAAGGGATCAAACAGGCTGTTATGCTGGGCAGAAGGATAGGGCAGACGGCGATCCTGTTGTCCGGCAGGACGCTGTAATGTGGGAGTGATTGCGCTTGGCATTGGTTAGGTTTGTCTCCCCGTTCACCGATATAGCCGGCAAAGAGAAAGTGCATATAAAGGCGGAAAATGTTGGAGAGCTCTGTGAAATACTGATCGAGGATTTTGGGCCTAAAATGAGAGTCCTCCTGGATGAAAAGGGAGATGTATCAAAGGATATCGTGATTCTGGTAGACAGGCGAAACGTCCACACCCTAAGAGGTTCCGGGACTGCTTTGTGTGAAAACTCAGAGGTGTTGATAATGCCTCACATCATGGGAGGTTAACGGATTGAGCGGTTCAGTGACAGTGAGTATACAAAAGGATAAATGCACGGGCTGCGGCCTGTGCCGGCTTGCATGCTCCTTTGATAAGAACGGGGTATTCAACCCCAATGCTTCGCGGATCTGGATATTGGATGGAGACGAAAGCGGTTTTTACCCTAACATCTGCAGAAATTGTGAAGAGGCTCCCTGCCTTGATGCCTGTCCGGCCGGCGCTTTAGTGCGGAGAAGGGAAGACGGGTACATTTTGCTGAATAGTGAAAAATGCGTAGGCTGCAATATGTGCGTGATGGTGTGTCCCTTTTGCGCTATCGGGCGTATGGGCGATAGGAATTTTAAATGCGACACCTGCAACCACCTTGAAAAATGCGCTCGAATATGTCCGCATGGTGCAATACAGTTTGAAAAGCCGGCCCACAGCAGAGCAAACAAGCGCAGGAAACTGGCAGGGCTTTTGACTGCAAAAACCGGAGGTAAGGAGAAATGGTAATCGTAATAATCGGCAGCAGTATTGCCTCTAAGAGTGCCCTGGAAACCCTCCTTCCGGGCATGAAAAAAGAGGACAGGGTTATAATTGTTACGAGGGACAGGGATTTGTTCTACTCAAGGGTACTGCTGCCGAATTATATTTCCGGCGAGCTGGAGAAAAAGGATTTGTTCTTTGCATCCCGCGACCTGGTTGATGACAGGAGGGTCAGCGTTGTAAATGAAGCGGTGCTTGCTGTAGACGCAGACAACAAGGAACTTAGACTTAACAGCGGGAACACGGTCCGTTACGACAGGCTGATCATAACAGCGGGCGCTTCCCCGACGGGCGTGAACGTTGATGGGGAGCATCTCCCGGGTGTGTTTTACCTGAGGGATCTGGAGGATGCGGAGGGTATAAAAGACCGGGCAAAAAGAGCAAAGAGCTGCGTTGTACTGGGAGGGGGCCTTGTGGCCCTAAAAGCTGCAACCGCCGTAAAAAAATCGGGAGCACAGGTAAAACTTATAGTTGCATCCTCACGGCTGCTGTCCGCAATAGCCGACGAGACGGTTTCGAGATTGATATTCGGCAGCCTTTCGGCAGAGGGAATAGATATACGCTTAGGCGCCAGCATAAAGCAAATCGGCGGTAACGGCCAGGGTGTAAGGTATGTGGCGCTTGAAGACGGCACCGTAATTGATGCCGATATGGTCATAGCCGGCAAAGGCGTAAAGCCAAATATTGACATAGTAAAGGGTACAGGCATCGCAGTGGAACGGGGCATTCTTGTGGATGCGGGGATGGAAACCACGGTCAAGGGCGTCTATGCTGCCGGAGATGTAGCGCAGTCCATGGATTACCTCAATACCCGTACAGGTCTGTTCACGCTGTGGCCGGATGCGGCCCAGCAGGGCAGGATTGCGGCAGGCAGCATCCTTGGGCTTGAAAGGGAATATACCGGTGGATTGAGCATGAACTCCTTTGTAATAAACGGCATGCCCTTCATCATTATCGGCAGCATAAGGGAGAAAGATATAAAGGGATGCGAAGTGTACAGTAATTTTGATGAAAGAAGGCAGGTATACCGCAAAATTGTGATACGGGACGGAAAACCCGTTGGAGCCGCTTTTGCAGGCGATATCAGCTATGCCGGTATGGTATATTGGGATATCAGGGCAGGCAGAGCGGTTGAAGAGCCCGGCAAGTATATTACAAAAGCAGGGCTGAAACAAATCTTTACGTCGAGGTTATTTTGAAATGGTAGCGGGGAGGACGGCAAAAATGAACAGATTGAAACAGAAACTTGGCTTGCAAAAGTTTGTAGCGGGTCCATTTTTGAAGCTGCCGGCGCCGGCGGTAGTTGAGATTGTCGGAATTGCAGGGTTTGATTATGCCATTATCGACTGTGAGCATGGACCCCTTAACGTATTGGCTGCCGAAGATATGGTAAGGGCGGCGCACCTCGCGGGCATCTCTGCCGTTGTCAGGGTGACCGAGAACAACCCGGCGATGATATCAAGGGCTCTGGATATCGGAGCGGATGCTGTACAGGTACCCCAGATTTGCAGCCGCCGGGATGCGGAAATGGCCGTCAAGGCCGCCAAGTTTGCGCCCAGGGGGGAAAGAGGGGTATGCAGGTTCGTAAGGGCTGCGGAATATTCGGCCATGGATAAATCGGATTATTTCAAGAGGGCCAACGAAGAGACTATGGTGATCGTACATATAGAAGGACAGGAAGGCATAGACAATCTGGATGAAATACTTGAGGTTGAGGGGATAGACATAATCTTCATCGGGCCGTACGACCTGTCGCAGTCCCTGGGGGTGCCCGGCCAGGTCAACCATCCCATGGTGGAAGAAAAGATGATTGAAGTGGTGCGGAAGGCAAAAAACAGCGGCAAATACGTGGGGACCTTTGTTGACGATGTGAAGACCGGACACAAGTGGATAGAGCTGGGCGTGCAGTATATCTCGTATTCGGTGGATGTAGGGATTATCTACGACGCTTGCAAAAGGGTAGTGGAGGATTTATATAAAGGCAGATAACTCAATCTAAAAACATCAAAAAAGTGTTCATCATATAGAGAAAACTTCATTCTTGTACCTCCATCTGAAGACCGTTAAGGTCTTCTTTTCTATTTGAAAAGACCCTATTTCAGGGTCTTGTTCTTATACTTAAGGTCCATTTCTTCCATGCTGTTGATGCCTTCGTCGACCTTCTTCTTCAGATTATGTATAAATAACACTACCAGAGTTATAAATACAACCACTGCTATCCATGTTCCTGCATTTTCCATTTGAGCAACCCTCCATAGAAGTCATATATATTATCATAACACAGAAAAGGCAGTAGAAGGTTGAGGGATTCCGTAGAATATAAAAAGATACGGCGATGTCGACGATTGTTTGACACAATTAGCCAAAAAAGGAGGAAATTAATACGCGCTGGAGAAATGTATAAATACCACATCTATAAAAGTGGGTGATAGTGATGGAAGACACAGAACTTAAAGTAAACGGTACTCTTATATGGTACTATTACATCTGCAAACGGGAAGTATGGCTTATGGCGCACAATATAGGTCCGGACCAGGATAATCCCAATATTGACCTGGGGCGTTTCATACAGGAAAATGCATACCAAAGAGACAAAAAAGAAATTTCAGTAGGAAATTTGAAATTTGACGTCCTGAAGAAAGTGGACGGACAAGTAATAATTGGAGAAGTGAAAAAGAGCTCAAAGTTTGAAGCTAGCGCTAGGATGCAGTTGGCATATTACCTGTTGGAACTAAAGAATAAAGGAATAGACGCTGTTGGGCTGCTTATGTTTCCCGGGGAGAAAAAAAGAGAAGAAGTAATACTGACAGATGAATTAAGAGATGAACTGGCTTCTGCAGGAGAGGCAATTCTTGATATAATTTACAGGCAGAAACCTCCGAAGGTGGAGAAGTCACGGTTTTGCAGCAATTGCGGATACAGAGAATTCTGTTGGAGTTAGGGGGTCACCTATGAAAAAAACAATTTATGTCTTTAACGATGGCGAGTTTAAGAGGAAAGACAACACTCTGTGCTTTGAATCGGAGGCAGGAAGAAAGTTCATACCGGTAGAGGATGTAAGCGACATATTTGTTTTTGGTGAAACCAGCTTAAATAAAAAGTTCCTTGAGCTAATAGCGCAAAAGGAGATAATTCTTCATTTCTTCAACTATTATGGGTATTATACAGGGTCTTTTTACCCGCGGGAACATATGAATTCGGGTTATATGACCTTAAAACAGGCGGAACACTATCTGTCCGAAGAACTAAGAATGGATATAGCGAAGAGAATCATCGCGGGAAGTATTGGCAACATAACTAATGTGATTAAGTATTATTCAAATAGGGGTAGGGATATATCGGAGATTGAATTAGCGATAGACAACCTTGAAGGCCGTGTGGAAGAATGCCGCAGCATTTCGGAGCTCATGGGGATAGAAGGAAACATAAGAGATTATTATTACAGGAGCTTCGATATTATCTTAGAAGATACGGAATTTGTTTTTGACAGTAGAACTAAGAGGCCGCCTAAGAATCAGTTGAATGCTTTGATAAGCTTTGGCAACTCTATGCTGTACACTTTGGTGTTGGGAGAGATTTACAAGACACATCTCGACCCTCGCATAGGATTCCTGCATGCAACTAATTTCCGGCGGTTTACTCTAAATCTTGATATTGCAGAAATATTTAAACCAATAATTGTCGACAGGGTAATATTTACTCTGATCGGAAAAAGGATGTTGAATGAAAATGATTTCGACAGAGAAATGGGCGGTATAGTGTTGAAAGAAAAGGGAAGAAAAACATTTGTCGAAGAATTTGACAAAAAGCTTAAAACCACAATTAAGCACAGAAAACTAGGAAGAGAAGTATCTTACAGGAGACTTATCAGAATGGAGCTCTATAAACTTGAGAAGCATCTAATCGGCGAAGAGGATTTTGAACCCTTTGTTTCGAGATGGTGATCAATGGATGGGGGAACTGAGCTATGTTTGTGATTCTTGTTTATGATGTGGGGGAGAAAAGGGTAGGAAAGGTGCTGAAAAGGGCGCGGAAGTATTTGTATTGGGTACAGAACTCTGTGCTGGAAGGTGATATTTCCGATTCCAACTTTAAAAAGCTCAAAATGGAGCTAAAAAAAGTCATCAATGAGGACGAGGATTCGGTGATTTTTTACACCTTCAGGACCACCAAATATTCAGAGGTTGAAATAATGGGAGTAAAAAAAGGCGGGGAAGAAATGTTCCTATAGCGTTATCTGTATAGATTTTATGTCGTCGACCCCTAGTAGCGTAAAAACCGCTGGAGGGCGACGACATTTTTTGATTCGGTAAAATGCTAAGAAATACAATGCATATAAAAAAAACGTGTTTAACCAAAAGGAGTATTTAAATGATTGAAGAATTAATAAAAAGCGAGTAAAATAGAGGGTGAAATGGGATTTTAGCCTACCTATGAGGAATTGAAACGACGACCTGGGCAAAGAGTACGCAACCGAAAATACCAGATTTTAGCCTACCTATGAGGAATTGAAACTTAGCCCCTCGGCAAATGCTGTTTTGCCAATTTATTAGATTTTAGCCTACCTATGAGGAATTGAAACTGAAAAGAAACTTGAATACCCAACTACAGCCCATGAGATTTTAGCCTACCTATGAGGAATTGAAACCCGACACCCCCACCGAATATACTCACAATCGGCATCAGATTTTAGCCTACCTATGAGGAATTGAAACCGGGAAAAGCACAATTCGCAGCTGTCCCTTTGCAATGATTTTAGCCTACCTATGAGGAATTGAAACTCGGCGGCATACGCAACCAGCACTGCTGCAATGTTGGATTTTAGCCTACCTATGAGGAATTGAAACCCCCAACCATACTTTTCTCCGGTATCCTCATCTACCGGATTTTAGCCTACCTATGAGGAATTGAAACATGGCTACATTGAAGGCGTATTCACTATGCGGAGCCCGATTTTAGCCTACCTATGAGGAATTGAAACACAGTATAACCCTATACTACTTTTTAAAATCCATAGGGGATTTTAGCCTACCTATGAGGAATTGAAACTAAAAAAGAGTTAACTTGGGGGAGGAAGAGCATTGAGGATTTTAGCCTACCTATGAGGAATTGAAACTTAATACTGGTAAAGGAAATACCGGACTTTGCAACAGGATTTTA
Organism: Bacillota bacterium; assembly: GCA_013540605.1. Lineage (GTDB taxonomy): Bacteria > Bacillota > Clostridia > Ch29 > Ch29 > Ch29. The sequence continues at coordinate 29,631 of JABVCK010000028.1, read as the reverse complement.
GCCTACCTATGAGGAATTGAAACCGCTAATTCCAAGTCCTCCAAGTCCAGCGCCGGCTCGATTTTAGCCTACCTATGAGGAATTGAAACAGCCATGATGAAGCGGTATCACAACAGGACCCCGACGGATTTTAGCCTACCTATGAGGAATTGAAACATTTCATCCAACCATTCATCTATACATGACAAACAAGGATTTTAGCCTACCTATGAGGAATTGAAACTCATTATGATGGTCGTAAACTATATCACCTTCGTAGATTTTAGCCTACCTATGAGGAATTGAAACTACTTTTCGTAATTTTCGCTGCATTCACCGCATATGATTTTAGCCTACCTATGAGGAATTGAAACACCGGTCAAACCTATGAGGGCGCTTCTCATTGTGTAGATTTTAGCCTACCTATGAGGAATTGAAACTCGCCCACTGCATACCACTCAATCTTTGGTGTCAGGAGATTTTAGCCTACCTATGAGGAATTGAAACTACCAAAAAAGGTGCTAAAGGACAAGGATAAGCGAATGATTTTAGCCTACCTATGAGGAATTGAAACCCTTTTTCTCCGGACTGGGCGTCTCAACTTCTGCCGATTTTAGCCTACCTATGAGGAATTGAAACTATTTTGTCCCCAAACTGTCCCCAATTTGACGTTATGGATTTTAGCCTACCTATGAGGAATTGAAACTCGCCCACTGCATACCACTCAATCTTTGGTGTCAGGGATTTTAGCCTACCTATGAGGAATTGAAACCTTGCTGCCTATCTGGTATCGCAGGCTCCAGATGTGATTTTAGCCTACCTATGAGGAATTGAAACAAGTTACTTTGAGCTTGCCCGGGCCATCTCTACGGCGATTTTAGCCTACCTATGAGGAATTGAAACAAAATTGAAGGCGAAGAAAAAATGTAGGGGTGGCATAGATTTTAGCCTACCTATGAGGAATTGAAACCCTTCTATGCGGTTGAAATCCTCGCTAACAGGATTTGATTTTAGCCTACCTATGAGGAATTGAAACCAGTGATGATACTGAAATTGAAAATCATACTGAAAAGATTTTAGCCTACCTATGAGGAATTGAAACCCGGGAAATCTTCATCATCAACCTGCTCCCATTCTCGATTTTAGCCTACCTATGAGGAATTGAAACAAGTATCCCCTGAATGCTGTAAGTGGATGAAAGAAAAGATTTTAGCCTACCTATGAGGAATTGAAACCTTGTTTGCAGAAATGAAATCCTGCATCACAAACACTGATTTTAGCCTACCTATGAGGAATTGAAACTCTTGTCGCTGTGTTGGAACTTCCCTTGTGCTCCCAGATTTTAGCCTACCTATGAGGAATTGAAACTCAGTATCACAAACTTTCAAGTAACCACCAGTTGTTTGATTTTAGCCTACCTATGAGGAATTGAAACAACGTCTCTCCTTTTCTCTCCGGGTCTGGATAGTTGGATTTTAGCCTACCTATGAGGAATTGAAACCAGTTCGCTGTCCTCAATCATCTTCCAGGTGCAGTCTGATTTTAGCCTACCTATGAGGAATTGAAACAGTTTTATTCCAGTATTTCTACACAGCGTATATGGAGATTTTAGCCTACCTATGAGGAATTGAAACACTTCTCTGCATACTTGGGGTCCGTGGCATACCCACAAGATTTTAGCCTACCTATGAGGAATTGAAACTTGAATAATCACCCAGCCATCAATGGTATGAAGCCCCGATTTTAGCCTACCTATGAGGAATTGAAACTGATAGGCTCGTTGCTACGGTAGACTTCCTCCGCTGCGATTTTAGCCTACCTATGAGGAATTGAAACATAGCAAAGGTTCTGGGATTTAATGCGGCAGAAGACGATTTTAGCCTACCTATGAGGAATTGAAACCCGGGCAATCATTGGGCAGCAGGTAATAATAATCGCTTGATTTTAGCCTACCTATGAGGAATTGAAACCCACACTATCTATGAGAAATCTCACACCACCGCTATAGATTTTAGCCTACCTATGAGGAATTGAAACAAGGATGTAGTGGCTTGCCTTATATCTCACGAACACCGATTTTAGCCTACCTATGAGGAATTGAAACGAGATTGGGCAACGGAATTCTATAACACCTTCCGGCAGGATTTTAGCCTACCTATGAGGAATTGAAACGAGTCTGATGGCACTAATCCTACCAGATACTTAGAGATTTTAGCCTACCTATGAGGAATTGAAACCTGGAACGGGTGGATTGTTTTCCGTACCGTATCCAAGATTTTAGCCTACCTATGAGGAATTGAAACATAGTAGATGCAATAAATGACATGGGACAATCGGCAGGATTTTAGCCTACCTATGAGGAATTGAAACCGGCAGCCAGTCGGAGATTGACGAGACACAAATATTAGATTTTAGCCTACCTATGAGGAATTGAAACCGTGCAGCAGATGACCATTTTAGGTGGCTTAGTTGTTGATTTTAGCCTACCTATGAGGAATTGAAACTACATCACATGGAGGAAGAAAAATGGTTTGCCACGATGATTTTAGCCTACCTATGAGGAATTGAAACCCGGGAAATCTTCATCATCAACCTGCTCCCATTCTCGATTTTAGCCTACCTATGAGGAATTGAAACAAGCTCAGGATACTGCCGGCAATGGGCCATCTAAAGGATTTTAGCCTACCTATGAGGAATTGAAACCCATATATACTCTCCTTTCTTATTGACCTCACAGTTGATTTTAGCCTACCTATGAGGAATTGAAACTCAGCTGACCGCAGAGCATGGCTGTATATGTTCAGTGGATTTTAGCCTACCTATGAGGAATTGAAACTTGCATGGGCCCGGATGTTATGTATGGTCTGCTGTCGATTTTAGCCTACCTATGAGGAATTGAAACCTTGCTGCCTATCTGGTATCGCAGGCTCCAGATGTACGATTTTAGCCTACCTATGAGGAATTGAAACTGTTGCTACAGCGACAGGAAAGGGCTGCGGATATACGATTTTAGCCTACCTATGAGGAATTGAAACCCCACTGCATATGCAAGGCCGGGACCCGTTGGCAGGATTTTAGCCTACCTATGAGGAATTGAAACTTCATCCAACATGCGGTATCTTCACGGGACCCGGACGGATTTTAGCCTACCTATGAGGAATTGAAACCGGCAGCCAGTCGGAGATTGACGAGACACAAATATTAGATTTTAGCCTACCTATGAGGAATTGAAACATGGTCTTTTGCTTCGGGTCCTCGTCATATACTTTCAGATTTTAGCCTACCTATGAGGAATTGAAACAAGGGAGCTATACCTCTGCATTTCTGAGCGTCCCAGGATTTTAGCCTACCTATGAGGAATTGAAACTCAGGCTTAATTCCTCCAGCGCATCGGCCGCCTCCCGGATTTTAGCCTACCTATGAGGAATTGAAACAAGAACTTTTGCACCTTCCGCACAAAGCTCTTCTTGGGATTTTAGCCTACCTATGAGGAATTGAAACAGAAAAAGGAGGCAGGCTACTATACTGAGGAAGAAGGATTTTAGCCTACCTATGAGGAATTGAAACAGCCCTTCGGGGCTTTTTTACTTGGGCAAAAAGGTGGGATTTTAGCCTACCTATGAGGAATTGAAACGGTGCAGTCAATAAAAACACTGCAAACAGGCTTTCTGGATTTTAGCCTACCTATGAGGAATTGAAACCGACTACCAGACCAGAAAGGTTTGCTCTCTTTTGGGGATTTTAGCCTACCTATGAGGAATTGAAACCTGAATATCAGGCAAGGCTTAATTTATTAAAACTGGGATTTTAGCCTACCTATGAGGAATTGAAACTACTTGACAAGACGTGAATCAAGTATTTTTTCTTTTGGATTTTAGCCTACCTATGAGGAATTGAAACAGGTACCACAATATCTTCTGCCATAGCTGCATATCATGATTTTAGCCTACCTATGAGGAATTGAAACTACAAAAACAAATTGGCAGGATGGAGTAACCCCTGGATTTTAGCCTACCTATGAGGAATTGAAACTCCTCTCTTGCACGTTTTTGTAGTAACTCCTCAGGTAAGATTTTAGCCTACCTATGAGGAATTGAAACTTAGCCCAAAAGCCCGATTCTCATCCTCAATGGCCGAGATTTTAGCCTACCTATGAGGAATTGAAACCTATCACTAGAAAGCGGTTTAAATGACCCATCGTTGATTTTAGCCTACCTATGAGGAATTGAAACCTATCACTACTTTTGGAGGTGTAGAGCATGTACGCGATTTTAGCCTACCTATGAGGAATTGAAACCAATTTATATGATGCAACTTCATCGCCATCCAATTGCAGATTTTAGCCTACCTATGAGGAATTGAAACAATTTCCTCTATATTGTCCATAACTGTAGGCCTTAAGATTTTAGCCTACCTATGAGGAATTGAAACTTGCTGGGTTTGACGACGTTTTCAGTCGGTTTTTCCTCGATTTTAGCCTACCTATGAGGAATTGAAACCCGTATTTACGAAGGATGGGAAGAGTTATGACTACAGGATTTTAGCCTACCTATGAGGAATTGAAACAAGGGTATAAACTACGATGAAAATGAAATAGGCGACCCGATTTTAGCCTACCTATGAGGAATTGAAACTCGGCAATTTGGCAGGATGTAATTGATTGGGCTGGTAGATTTTAGCCTACCTATGAGGAATTGAAACAGAGCTTCCCATTTCTCCTGCACATTGGTTTTGATAGATTTTAGCCTACCTATGAGGAATTGAAACACTTTGTATGTGTCATCTATTTGCTTTAGTGTGCGCTGGATTTTAGCCTACCTATGAGGAATTGAAACATGCACTTCGTCAAATGACTGCAGGTTCTTGTTCGCGATTTTAGCCTACCTATGAGGAATTGAAACTTGCAAAAGAAATAGGCGTACCTAGAACAACTTTACGAGATTTTAGCCTACCTATGAGGAATTGAAACGACAAAATCCTTGATAATGAAGAAATATTGGATCTAGGATTTTAGCCTACCTATGAGGAATTGAAACCACTTGGGTATTGATAATCTGAAACAGAAATCTTGGGATTTTAGCCTACCTATGAGGAATTGAAACTCATTACCCATAATATTATATAAAAATGTCCTCACCGATTTTAGCCTACCTATGAGGAATTGAAACTAAAAATGCAGGGTTTACACTGGCAAAGGCAAATGGGATTTTAGCCTACCTATGAGGAATTGAAACAGGTTTGCAACACCAGCATAAATTCCAAAGGCAACTGATTTTAGCCTACCTATGAGGAATTGAAACTAAGGTTGTTCCAATTAAACTTTCACCAATTACTGAGATTTTAGCCTACCTATGAGGAATTGAAACATGCACTTCGTCAAATGACTGCAGGTTCTTGTTCGCGATTTTAGCCTACCTATGAGGAATTGAAACTTGCAAAAGAAATAGGCGTACCTAGAACAACTTTACGAGATTTTAGCCTACCTATGAGGAATTGAAACGACAAAATCCTTGATAATGAAGAAATATTGGATCTAGGATTTTAGCCTACCTATGAGGAATTGAAACATAAGAGTCCATATTCCGAGACCACCGAGAGTAAGAGGATTTTAGCCTACCTATGAGGAATTGAAACCATGAACATAAGCGTCCTGAAGAGTCTGCCTTGGGAGATTTTAGCCTACCTATGAGGAATTGAAACAGCTGCCATATCGCTAACGACTGTTGTAACTACATATGATTTTAGCCTACCTATGAGGAATTGAAACCGATAGATGCAAAGCCGCGCATGGCCGCACTTAATAAGATTTTAGCCTACCTATGAGGAATTGAAACTGAAATCATTGTCGGCGAACGCCGCAGGGATGATATGGATTTTAGCCTACCTATGAGGAATTGAAACATAAGAGTCCATATTCCGAGACCACCGAGAGTAAGAGGATTTTAGCCTACCTATGAGGAATTGAAACATCCCAGCTGATAAGGCCATTAGGATTATGACTGAGGGATTTTAGCCTACCTATGAGGAATTGAAACCTAGTTTTGGCGCGGCCAATGAACTTGCGCCAGCCACGATTTTAGCCTACCTATGAGGAATTGAAACTACACAACATCAATCTCTTTCCAACCAATCATTTTTGGATTTTAGCCTACCTATGAGGAATTGAAACCCGAAAAAGTTTTCTTCACCCCTATAAGAAATAACAGGATTTTAGCCTACCTATGAGGAATTGAAACCAGTTCATCTTGGGCTGGTTGTTGGTGAATCTGTCATGGATTTTAGCCTACCTATGAGGAATTGAAACACAATTTCAACGGTTGTTGCACCAGTTTCACTGTATCGATTTTAGCCTACCTATGAGGAATTGAAACACAGTACCTCCACCATTCCAAAGTGGGGTAACCTTTGGATTTTAGCCTACCTATGAGGAATTGAAACCAAAGATGGATGTTTCAACTTATCTTGGAACACAGGATTTTAGCCTACCTATGAGGAATTGAAACTCGATTGGATTAAAGGCTGGACCATCTGGAGTTGGAGATTTTAGCCTACCTATGAGGAATTGAAACCACTTTTTCTTTTCCAACAGTCTAAGCAACTTTTTCGGATTTTAGCCTACCTATGAGGAATTGAAACACCACTTCAATACAGCATGTTTTTCAAATCTGATGGGATTTTAGCCTACCTATGAGGAATTGAAACCCGTAACTAACCGATACACCTGAGCCCGAGAAATAACGATTTTAGCCTACCTATGAGGAATTGAAACAAAATCCTCCTTTCGCGTCAGCCTTGCACGAAGGAGGGATTTTAGCCTACCTATGAGGAATTGAAACGCGTATTCCAGCGCTCTTGTATTTCAGTTTTAATATTGATTTTAGCCTACCTATGAGGAATTGAAACACTCCATCCCAAAAAGGACCAGCCCAGCTTGCTACCCGATTTTAGCCTACCTATGAGGAATTGAAACGCCGCTATACCTTTCGCAATTTTAGGTATCATCGGAGATTTTAGCCTACCTATGAGGAATTGAAACCCTCCTCATGAAAGGGTGAAGATGATGAGCTATTTAGGATTTTAGCCTACCTATGAGGAATTGAAACATTACATGTGGTAAAATAAAAATATAAAATAACAGGGATTTTAGCCTACCTATGAGGAATTGAAACTAATCCTAAAACTTGTGGACATAAACAACCATACTGGATTTTAGCCTACCTATGAGGAATTGAAACAATAATAAAATTCATTTTTGCTGTACTCTTTGTAAAGATTTTAGCCTACCTATGAGGAATTGAAACATGATTAGATTGGTTATAAGTTCAGCAAGTTCTATGCGATTTTAGCCTACCTATGAGGAATTGAAACTTTGGACCGCAAAATACCGCTCATAGATGATAGCCCGGGATTTTAGCCTACCTATGAGGAATTGAAACTAAGTTTCAAATCATTGTCTGATAGACCTTTTTCATGGATTTTAGCCTACCTATGAGGAATTGAAACTATATATATGCTGCTTTAGTTAACTCCTTTTCGATTGATTTTAGCCTACCTATGAGGAATTGAAACCTGAATATAAAATAGCGAATAACGAATATGTTTGATTTTAGCCTACCTATGAGGAATTGAAACATGTTCAAACTTTTCAACATTAAAATCAATTTTAGGAGATTTTAGCCTACCTATGAGGAATTGAAACGCCGCTGAAGCAGCCGGCATATCGCGGAAAACCGCAGATTTTAGCCTACCTATGAGGAATTGAAACCTAAATTCCCTACCACCATATCATAATACTCCGGTGCGATTTTAGCCTACCTATGAGGAATTGAAACATGGTAGGAGGTGGTATGACAATAACTCTTTGGGAATGATTTTAGCCTACCTATGAGGAATTGAAACAAGAAATGCTTACCTTTGTCCGAAATGAGAAAGGCAGAGATTTTAGCCTACCTATGAGGAATTGAAACATCAACTCCTTTTACATATTTATATCATTATATTATAGATTTTAGCCTACCTATGAGGAATTGAAACAGAGATAAAAGAAATTTGCGCCAAATTGATTTGGCGATTTTAGCCTACCTATGAGGAATTGAAACATCCATCAGCAACAGCTTTTCCGAATGCACGGTGCAGATTTTAGCCTACCTATGAGGAATTGAAACTAGCCGATATCCCCACACATATCACAGCCCCGCCGAGGATTTTAGCCTACCTATGAGGAATTGAAACCTTGCCATGGCGAAGAGGGCCACACCGGCAGCTGTGGATTTTAGCCTACCTATGAGGAATTGAAACCCTGGAAGTAGATATAGTCATCGTCGCCACGGCAGAAGATTTTAGCCTACCTATGAGGAATTGAAACATAGTTGTATACAGATGTGCTGAATGTCGGGTTCAACGATTTTAGCCTACCTATGAGGAATTGAAACTTGAATATGGTGGTTTTTGCTCTTTTAATCTTTTTAAGATTTTAGCCTACCTATGAGGAATTGAAACTTTATGTCTGATGAATTTATGGGATTGTTTACATCGATTTTAGCCTACCTATGAGGAATTGAAACCACAATATGCTAACGCAAACCTATCTCTATATTGATTGATTTTAGCCTACCTATGAGGAATTGAAACTAATATAGCCATTGCATAGCATCAGAATAATATATTTGATTTTAGCCTACCTATGAGGAATTGAAACTCTATATATGTATTTATGTTTATATGTATTTATATTGATTTTAGCCTACCTATGAGGAATTGAAACATAAATGCTTAAAATAGCAGGAGTAACTGTCAAAACACCGATTTTAGCCTACCTATGAGGAATTGAAACACGTTTTTCTTTCCGGTATCGTTGATGTAGTTGGTTAGATTTTAGCCTACCTATGAGGAATTGAAACGCAAAAATATCAGCAGCGTATCCGAGTACCGCTTCACGATTTTAGCCTACCTATGAGGAATTGAAACCCACTGTTTACGAATTCATCACCCTGTATGTCTGCTGGATTTTAGCCTACCTATGAGGAATTGAAACTCGCTTTAGGCATCGTGTTCAACCTCCTTTTGCGGCTGATTTTAGCCTACCTATGAGGAATTGAAACTCGCTTTAGGCATCGTGTTCAACCTCCTTTTGCGGCTGATTTTAGCCTACCTATGAGGAATTGAAACTTGTCCTTCCCCGAGACAATCAGCCGGATCTGCTGCCGATTTTAGCCTACCTATGAGGAATTGAAACTCAAAACATAAAAAAATATTGCTAAAGGTCGCAAAGGGATTTTAGCCTACCTATGAGGAATTGAAACTGAATTTTGTTTTGCAAGTCCTAAAAAAGAGCCTGAGGATTTTAGCCTACCTATGAGGAATTGAAACCAATAGGCACAATAATAGGCTCACCCTGGTACTGGGTGATTTTAGCCTACCTATGAGGAATTGAAACCCCTGTCGGTTTCGAATACGACTTCCCAACCACCTTGATTTTAGCCTACCTATGAGGAATTGAAACCAGCCTAGGGTCGGACCTATACCTTTCACCTGTGACAAGATTTTAGCCTACCTATGAGGAATTGAAACATAATCCTCCAGCCATGCGTTCAGGCCGTCTATGATGGATTTTAGCCTACCTATGAGGAATTGAAACCTACGGGCGCCTGCTCCGGATGCGGAATAAGGGTTCGATTTTAGCCTACCTATGAGGAATTGAAACCATCAACTCATCCAACGATAGCAACCTTCTTCTGCGGATTTTAGCCTACCTATGAGGAATTGAAACTCCTCATCGCTTGCTTTGTCAATTGATATCCTGGTAGATTTTAGCCTACCTATGAGGAATTGAAACTTGTTATAGTTGCTAAAGATATTTTGTGTTGAATAAGGATTTTAGCCTACCTATGAGGAATTGAAACATGCTCTGGAAGGCAAAGAAGAATATCGAAACCCGGATTTTAGCCTACCTATGAGGAATTGAAACAAAGCAATGTGTGATCCGGCTTATAATTCGATACTTATCTAACTTCCCGCAATCTTTATAACTATGTCGCAAAAAAGTCTGCAAATAAGCTGTATACAGCAATATTTTGTGTTGTAATTCTCCTGAAACATAGTTATAATTATAACCATGAGAGGGAGGTTTAACATGGCTTATCGTGTACATCAAGTTAATAAGAAAACAGGTGTTACTTACATCTATGAAGCAACCTCTGTATGGGATAAAGAAAAGAAGCAACCGCGCAACAAGCAAGTCTGTATCGGGAAGCTTGACCCCAAGACAGGGGAATTTATTCCATCCAAACGATTAAATCCCGAACAAGCTGCTGTTCGTGATCCGGCTGTGAGCGCCACTGCAAAGATCATAGGACCGACATTGTTGCTGGACAGTATTACTGCTGAACTGGAACTAGACAAAGTATTAAAGAGTTGTTTCCCGAAAGTGTACCAGCAAATTCTGTGTATGGCCTACTATCTTGCTATGCACGGCGGCTCCTTAAGTCACTGTGAAGCTTGGAGTAAAAGTCATGCCCATCCATTCAACAAAACATTAACAAGTCAACGTATCAGTGAAATCCTTCAGTCCTTAAATATTGACGGGCAACAAACCTTCTTTTCCAAGTGGGGAGAAAGTGTACTAGAAAACGACTATTTGTGTTATGATATCACCTCCGTTTCTTCCTATGGAGAACTAAATGAATACATCAAGTACGGCTACAATCGGGATGGCGATAAACTCCGACAGATCAATCTAGCGTTACTCTTTGGCCAGAAAAGTCAGTTACCCGTTTATTACCATCGTTTGCCTGGAAACATTAGTGACGTCAGCACCCTACATCACTTCTTGAAGACTTTTAGTATCAATGCACCAGGTCTAAACCCTTCGCCTTTCAGGCGAAAAGCTTTGAGCATTGACAAGGCAGGAACTGTCATATAAGATAGCGCTGAGGTGAGAGAGGTGAAGGAATACAGAAAAAACAGTCATGCAGTATACGATATAAAGTACCATGTAATCTGGACAACAAAGTACAGATATAAAGTACTTAAAGGGGAAATAGCCAAAAGGGCAAGAGACCTCATAATACAAGGGTGCGAGGCAAGAAACATAGTGATAATTAAAGGTAGTGTGGGAAAAGACCATATACATATACTAATATCATGCCCACCTACTATAGCCCCAGCGAAGATAATGCAGTATTTAAAAGGGAGATCATCAAGGATGCTACAGGATGATTTTCCAGAACTTAAGAAAAGATACTGGGGGCAGCATTTGTGGTCAAGAGGATATTTTTGTGCGACAGTAGGGAGCGTAACAGAAGAGATGATAAAGCAGTATATAGAGAATCAGGGAAGGCAGGAGAATAATGATTTTAAAATTGAAGAATGAGTTTCAGTCGTAAATTTAAGCTTGCATTTAGCAGATGGTCTTTAAGTGGGCTTAAGCCTAAAAAGCGAGTTTCACTCGCACAAAATTTATTTTGTAACCCACCTGCTTCAGCAGGTGGTAGTTTAGTTACCTAGAGCTGCCCAAGCTACATCTGGTGATGGACAAAGGTTTTTACAGCCAAAAAAATGTGGATGAACTGTTGGCAGCAAAGGACAAATTTATCCTTGCAGTTCCTAACCGACTTAAGTGGGTTCAACATATCATTGATGAGACCCGGGACACTATCCAGAATCCGGAAAGTTACCGGAAGCTGGATGGTGAGATTTTATATGTTCACACAAAGCTGTATCCTTGGGGAAAAGAGCGTAGACGCTGTTATGTGCATCTGTACTACAATGCCCATGCTGCAGCAGAGGCTATAGATAGTTTTACTGAAGAACTACTGACGTACAAAGAAGAACTAGAAAGCGGTCAAATGGTTAGTAATCATGAAGATGCCTACAAAACCTTCTTTGTTATTAAAGAGACACCTGTACGAGGTCGTAAAGTGTTCTTTAACAACGAAACCATCCAGAAATATCGCAACCAGTATGCTGGCTTCTACGCCTTATTGACCAATGATATCAAGGACCCTGTAGAAGCCCTCAGGGTGTACCGTAATAAAGACACCGTCGAGAAATGCTTTGATGATCTAAAAAACCAGTTGGACATGAAACGACTTCGCATCCATAGTGCGGCATCCATGGACGGTAGGCTCTTTGTCCAGTTTATTGCGCTTATCTTCATAAGTGCTCTGCGTAAAAAGATGCGAGACACCGGGCTCATCGATAAATATACGACTCGCGAGCTCCTTTTGGAAATGGAGACGCTGACTAAAGTCCGTTATTCAGGCAAGTACGGGCATATCCTTACGGAGGTTACCAAACCGCAGAGTCATATTTTGGAAAGCTTGGGGATTAATCTGGAAACATAGTTATAATTTTACCGGGAATTTAGGTTTAAAATGGCCAAAGATACGTATGGTATTAAGAATCTTAGAACCCGTAAATTCTACGGCATCTATACCTTCCTATGGATGGTGTTTATGACCCACAACCTAATCACCTGGTTTAAGGCTATTAAACTCCATGGTACTGAGCTTGAGGATGTCGGGGTAAAAACTTTGGTTAAAAAGTGCTCCAGAATTACAGGGTTTGTGGAAAGAACCATTATGGGTATTAAGGTATCATTCCACCCATTAGTAAACTGGCAGAACTGCTGACAGAAGCACTGTTACAGCCGAATTATATTCAGTTGTGTTTCCTTAATTGACCAATTATAGTTGATCTGTTTGTACGAAACTTAGGTAGCTTAAAAGTCAATAAAGCCACAGAGAAACTTGATAAAGACATAAACATAACTACATACGCAAGTCAGCCAAAAATTCTGATTAAATATTTGATGAAACCCGTTCAATGAAGAATTATAAAAAGAATTATAAAAAGTCAGACCGTGTAAAAGATTTTAACGTGCCTATGAGGGATTGAAATTAGAATTGTATTTAGTTGGTAACGTTATACCCGCTGATGTAGAAATAATTGGTATATAGGAAGAACCATATATAACTTTTTAGACACTATGAAGGGAAAATAGCCATATTGTAGAAATAATATATAAAATGGCAAAGAAAGGGTGATATAGAAACTTGAGACGAGATGAGATATATATGGCAGCTCTTCTTCATGATATTGGGAAATTTATTGAAAGGGCTAAGAGTCTTAAGGTAGATGATAATCTGAAAAAAGTTGAGAAAGGGCATCCGGCATATTCAGCTCAACTGTTATCCACACTTAGAAAAGAACACCCCTTATTTGAAAAATATTCAGATAAAGTAACAGATGCTGTATTATATCATCATCAACCTACTAACGACTGGCAAAGGATTATCCAGCTGGCAGATTGGCTTTCGTCATCTGAGCGAGAGAAGGATGAAACCAATTCTGACAAATATAACCGTACTCCACTTCAATCTATATTTTCTTTATTATTCTCTCAAAATACAAACAATGTGTATAGTTACGAACTAAAACCTCTGGCTCTAAACAATATTTTCCCTCGAAGCCATACTGTTGTTAATGAAGCAGCATATAAGAAGGCTGTGGATGGCTTTCTGGACGAACTTGGCAAAACAAATAATGAGACACAGCTATATTATCTACTGGAGAAATATTTATGGAGCGTACCTGCTCAAACATGGCACCATATTCCAGACATTTCCTTGTTTGACCATTCTAAGACAACTGCTGCTATCGCATTGTGTCTTTATGACCAGTATCAGAAAGGTCAACTTTCTGCCAATGATCTTGAGCGAAAGACTAAAAGCGATAAAGAACAGTTTATGTTGATTAAGGGCGATATGTCCGGGATACAAGAATTCATATTTAATATACCTTCAAAAGGAGCTGCCAAGAGTCTGAAAGGGCGTTCAGTCTACCTCAGTATTTTGGCTGAAACAATAGCCCACTATCTTCTTGACGCACTGGACTTAAAGAAGGCCAATCTACTATATTGTGGCGGAGGGAATTTTTATCTGTTGGCGCCTGCGTGTAAAGTAGCGGAGCTTGAAAAGGCAAAAAAAGAAATTTTAAGTACCCTCCTAAATGTTCATGAAGGGGACATCTATCTAGCCCTTGGAAGTGTTTTCTTATCGCCAAAGAATTTTGATAACTTTTCAGATCTTTGGGACAGCGTTAAGAAAAAGGTGAATGATCTCAAACAGAAAAAATGGAGTGAACTGGGGCTTGCAGAAAATTATAAGAAAATCTTCGGTCCTCTGGATAAAGGAGAAGGAGAAAAGGGTATCTGCAAGGTTTGTGGAACGGGAAGTGGCCGAAGAAAACTGGAAATCCATAATGGAGAGATTGAGATATGTTCGCTCTGCGCCAGTTTCATCGATCTCACTAGTCAGCTCAGAGATGCCATGTACTGCCGGTTTGTACCAACCCAACATTTGACCACGTCTGCCGTTAATTCATATAATGATGTGCTGGCTATGTTTGGTTACAGGGTAGAATTTTTAACTTACAGACCGGAGTATGATAATAGCGATTCCCTATGGTATATGTTGAATTCTACTAGTTTTATCCAGGAAGGGTGTGATGGCTTTAAGTTTGGGGCTTATAACCTCCCTGTTAATGCAAATGGTGAAATCACAACCTTTGATGAGCTGTCCAGTACCAGTGTTAAGGATGGAATAGGAGACAAGAAACTGGGATTTCTAAAGCTTGATGTGGATAATCTGGGAGCCATTTTTGCCTTGGGTTTCCCGAACAATAAATCCATTTCAAGAATCACTGCATTGAGCAGAATGCTCAGCCTTTATTTTGAAGGATACATAAATAAGATTATCGTCGAAAACCACTGGAATAATCAGCTTTATGTAGTGTTCTCTGGTGGCGATGATACTTTCGTATTAGGAGGATGGGATGCGATCTTCGAGTTTGCTGGAAAATTCTATGAAAAATTCAGGGAGTACACCTGTCACAACAGTAAATTAACATTTTCAGCCGGAATAGGCATCTTCAAACCGCACTATCCGCTTACACGGGCTGCCAGCATTACAGAAGAAGCTCTTGAAGACGCTAAGCGCTCAGAGATGCTGGACAGTGGTATGCCGGTAAAGAATAAAGTTTCGTTCTTAGGAGAGGTATTTAATTGGGAAGAGTTCAAGTACATTGAGAGAATAAAGAATCTGTTGGAAAGAATGATGACAGATGGGGGGTATGGCAGGGGCCTTCTTTATAAGGTTAGTAAGAGTACCTTAGGCTTCAAGCGTATATTAAAGGATTCGACCAAAGGTAAATTTGACAGCATTAGATTCTGGAGACTTGCGTATTACTTGAGGGATGTTAAGGCCGATGATGTAAAGAATAAGAAAAACTATGCAGAAAAGCTTATTGAGGAGTATAGGAAGATAGTAATTCACAACCTTATGAATAAAGCTGAATGCAGTGAAATAAGTAACATAATGATTATACCCGCTGCAATTCGCTGGGCTGAATTGTCCACCAGAAAATTCCGGGAGGAGGATTAACGTATGTCTAAACAATTCATAGGTACAGTTGAGTTTTATGACGATAAAAAAGGCTATGGACGTATCAAAAAAGATGGCGAGGATTCAAAGATTCATATGGGCACGGACAGCTTTAGCGGCAGTGCTCCACGGAAGGGAGACAGGGTTATATTTAGGGTGGTTCAGGATAGAAGGGGACCCCACGCTGTAGATGTAAAAATAGAAGAAGACGAAATAGTCACATATTTTAAAGAAAATGTCCTCAGGCTGAAAGAAATTGATTATGATGAATTTTGCGATAATGCCAGAAAATATGCAGAAAAACTGAGATACGGTAAGGTTACAACTTCAATGATTAGAAAGGTTTATTCGAGGGTGATGAATGCTAAAAATGCGAAAGAGCTTAAAATGCTAAGGCCACAGTTTGCCTACACTGCCGGAAGAAATGAAAAGAAGTTAGAGCTGAAAGAGTTCATGGACATATTGGACCATCTAGTTAGAGAAATGGTGCCTGAGAGCGAAGATCAGATGGATAATTTCAAAAAGTTCATGGAAGCTATAGTGGCTTACCGAAAATTCGTTGGTAATGACGAATAATTTATAGAAAGGAGTCATGGTTATACATGAAACTAGTAGCTAAGCTTTTCATAAAAGGGAAGATTAAAGTTATCACGGGATTGGCAATAGGAGGTTCAAAAACTGACGTTGTGATAGGTGGTATAGATAATAACGTAATAAAGGATTCCGAAGGGGTACCATTTATCCCGGGGTCGTCATTGAAAGGTAAAATGCGGAGCTTGTTAGAGAAGAAAAAAGGCAAAGACAGGGTATGCAACTGCGGCAACTGCAATATATGCGCAATTTTTGGAAAAGGCGCGGGGAATGAAGACGAAGAATTAAGGGTGGGGCCAACAAGAGTTTATGTCCGAGATGCTATGCTTGATGGGGAAACAAAAAAAGATATGGAAGAAAAGAAAGGTATGTTTGCTGAGCTTGAACTTACTTATACCGAGAGCAAATGGGAGAATGTAATAGACAGGAAAATCTCAAAGGCAGACCATCCAAGACAACAGGAAAGGGTTCCGGCCGGTGCCAGATTTGATTTGTACCTTGTATTTAACATACTTCAGAACGAGGATATTGAACGGTTTGGAGATGTTATTGTGGCACTGCGGCTGCTTGAGGATGATTATCTTGGAGGGAATGGTTCAAGGGGGTATGGAAGAATAAAATTCGACGATTTAAGCATAAGTATAAAGACTACTGAAGATTATGAGAGTGACAACAAGGATAGGGAGGTTTACAACGGTACCTTGGACAGGCTTAGCTTTAGCCAGATAAAACAAAAAATTTCTGAGCTGATTGGAATTGATGGATATGAAAACATTTAAGCTGTTTATTAATGATAGGGGAAAGTATCATTTTGGGGATAGCCGGGATGAGCTAGCGGACCATTTTTCATCGGACCAGTTGTTTTCAGCCTTAATAAACAATATGGTATTGTTATATGGAAGTGATGTTGTGGATAACACTGTCTCAATTTTCGAAAATGGTGAAGCTAAGTTTACGTCTATATATTACGGATTAGACATTATTGAAAGAGACACAGGGGAGCTGAAAAAAACTTTATACTTTTTGCCTAAACCGATTTGTGGCATTTCCCTCAATAATATGGAAGGCAGCGAAATATGGGCGGCCAAACGCATTAAGAGGATTGAGTACATATCTGCTGGCGCGTTTGATAGACTTCTGGCTTCATGGGATGAAGATAAAAGGAATTTTGCCTTTGACCTGTTGGGGCTTCCAACAATAGATGTCAAGTTTGGCTATATGAAGGAGGAATTACATGGCTTGGATGTAAATGTAGAAGAACTAGAAGGGTTAAAATTTATAAAACAAAACTCCCGGCCACGGGTTGCAATAAACAGAAATAGTAATAAATCTAATGTTTTTTACTATCAAGAATATTTAGAAGTCTGCCGCGCGGAAGTTAATAGCTATAGAATTGAGCCTTTTATGTATTTCCTGTTTGATGGTTCTTTGACAAAAGAATTGAAGGCTTCAATAAGTCTTTTGGCAGATGAGGGCATCGGCGGGATGAGGAGCATGGGTATGGGATATTTTACTCATATTGAGGAATCAGATGAAAAGCAGTTTGATAATTTTCGAGATAATGGGAGATATTATGTCAGCCTTTCTGCCTGTTACCCAGGTCAAGAGGAAACAGCCGGCATTATGAACTACGAATTACATAAGAAGAACGGATATATTTTTTCTGGAGGGCGACAACTCTTCCGTAAAAGAAGTATAAGGGTACTAAAGGAAGGGAGTATTTTTAATATGCCGGTTTCTGGTCAAATAATAGAACTGACACCCCAAGGGTTCGACAAACACAGGATATATTTCTGCGGCAAGTCGTTCTTAATAGGGTTTGGGGGTGGGAGATAGATGAAGTTGATAATGAATGCCGAGACCCCACTGCATATTGGAAACGGTGAGATTTTATCCCCTTATAGCGACTATATATACGAAAATGGCAGGGTATATTACATAGATCATAATAAACTTCAAAGCTATATATATAGCAAAGAGAATGCAGAAGAATTAATGGATAGGTTTATAAATATCGTCAATATTCAGACAGAAAAAAACACAGTGGATAAGTATAAACTTAAAGACTTTTTAGCAGAAAACGGGATTAATATTGAAGATTATTCAAGCCGTATTACAGGAGCTAGCGATGAGCTTAAAAACGAAGAAATCCATAGAGCTATATCTACGTCCAATAGGCCATATGTACCCGGAAGTAGTATAAAAGGCGCCTTTCGTACTGCTCTACTTTATAGACATCTGCTTGATAAGGGCTGCACAGCCACTACTGACAAGAAAACATACGTTGGAGAAGATGAGTTTGGTTCAATAGATAAAGATGTACTTAAATTTCTTCATATATCGGACACCTTGCCTTTGCCCTATGACAATATTGAGGTTGTGAAAACTTGCAGGATAAACATCAGTACCGGGAAAGCAACAATTCCGGTGATAAAAGAGGCAATACCTGGAGGAACTGTTCTTGAATTTCACCTTGCCTGTACGGCAAAAGCCAAATATCATTCTTTAGCGGATAGATTCGAATATCTATATGAGGGCGGGGAAAAAGAGGTATTAGTCGAGGTCAATAACTTCTACACAGAACAGCTAAACAGGGAAATTGACGAACTATGCCAGAAAAAGCACGAGAAGCTTGATGCTTTGATTAACCTTTATACAGGACTATATAACAAAGCGCTGCAGTTAAAGGATACAGGGGAGGGTGCTGTCCTGCGGCTGGGGTCCGGTAAAACCTTCTACGACAATTCAATAGCTTCTCTATTTACACCTAGCCAGATGATGGAAATCAGAAGTGCAGCAGGTTATGGAAATTATAGTCCATTTCCAAGCACAAGGGTGGTAGTGTTAAGGAATGGCATAATCCAAAGTGTTTTGGGCTGGGTAACCGTTACCGTTAAAGAATGAAAAGGGGATGTCTGTAAATGGCGAAAGTGCTTATTTCTCCATTAGGAGTAGGTAAAAAAGTAGAGGATAGAAGGTACCCCGAAGCAGTGTACAGGTTAGATTTGGGTGGCGGAAAGGGGAAAGAGTACAGGACTCCGTTTGTGGCAGCCGCCCTTGCCACGCATCTTAATGTGGACAGGGTATTCCTGATAGGCACGGCAAAATCCATGTGGGAAGAAGTATACAGGTACTTTGCTAACGAAAGTGGACAGGATGAGGATATGGACTACTGGTACGGTCTGGGAGACAGGTCGAGCAGTTCTAATTCGAAAAAGTCGTTAATACAAACAGAGCATTTAGAAATGACAAATAGCGTTATAGATAGTTACCTGAAACATGTTTCTCCAAATGCATTGGGTGGTTCACGCTGCTATATTACAAGCTATGGTATTGATGAAGGAGAATTGTGGAATAATTTCGATATATTTATGAGTATTGGTAACAACCTGGACCGCGGTGACGAAGTTTACCTCGATATAACCCATTCGTTCCGTTCAATACCGCTCTTCATGTATCTCATGATGGATTTCATACAGACCCTAAATTATGAAAAGGAAATAAAGCTGGCAGGAATATATTACGGCATGCTGGAAGCGAACGGAGAGTTTGGTTATGCACCCGTTGTTGATCTGAGCCCGCTATTTAATATTTCTTTATGGGCCAGAGGGGTATACAACTTTATCAACTACGGAAATGGTTATTTAATGGCAGACTTGATTGAGGATGACAGGATTAGGACGAAGATTAAAAATATTTCGGAACTTGTAAATATAAATTATCTAACAGACCTGAAAAGAGAGATCGACAGCCTTGAGTATTATATTAATAACAGTGAAACTTCTTCGTTTCGCGTCTTTAAGTATCTGATGCCTTACTTGGGTAGTTTTATAAAAAGGTTTAAGGGTATAAACTCAAACAGCGAGTTTCAATTTGAGCTTGCAAGGTGGTATTTTGAGAACAAAAGATATTCCAGCGGATACATCTGCTTGGCAGAGTGTATTGTAACCAGGATAGCTGAAATATATAAAGGTGCCGGATGCACGATAGGAACAAGCAAAGATGACCGAGATAAAATTAAAAGACTGATAAACAATAAATTTCAATATAGTAAAAAAGAATCATATAGAGAATTAAACGAAAAATTTAAGGAGATAAGCGAAATAAGAAATGATATTGCACATGCAGGTTATCTGCGGAGTGGCTCTTTTGAGAAGGATATTGGCGAATCTCGGTCTTATTTAAATAGTATTAACAAACTGGTCTTTAACAATGGCGAGATGAAGCAAATACCCAAAGAATATCCTTATACAAACTTTTAAGGCGATTAGCAGTAAAACTCAACGGCAGGTGGTAGCGCTTTGAGAAAGCTTTATTTATTATTTTCGCATAGGTTAACTGAGGTTCAGGAAAAACAAGCAATTGAAGAATTGAAAGCAAAAAGAGTTAAATATCTTCCTGAGCATTTACAGAAATTGTGGTCAAATGTGCCACCAGACATACCCACTTTGAAAGAATATTTAAAACCAATAATAGAGTGGCTAGAAAGCGAAGTGGAACCTGAAGATTATATTCTTGTGCAGGGCGATTTTGGAGCGACTTATATAATGGTCAACTGGGCGTTCTCACAAGGGTATATTCCCATATATTCAACCACTGTGAGGAAGAGTGAAGAGAAAGTGGGTACGGATGGCGAAATAGAACTGAATAGGAAATTTTCACACAGGAGGTATAGGCTATACGAAAAAGACCAATTTTACATTTAAAATATCAAAAATATATAGAAATTTATGGATAAATAGAGGAAATTTACATAGTTTGCCGAATAAAATTACTTAGTGGTAAATTATGAGATGTTTGGTGCATTATTATCAAAACGAGGGAGATGTTGTTAATGGCATCTGGTAACAGCTCTCGCGCCACAGCTTTCAACCGTGCTCATTTTGCCCGCATATATCATATCCATCAACTCCTAAGCACAAATCGCTACCCTAGAATAGCCGAAATTGCAGAAAAATTTGAAGTAAGCACCAGAACCGTTGAACGCGATATTGAGCACATGCGCGACCGGTTAGGCGCTCCTATCTGTTATTGTCGTTCAAAGAAAGGTTATTATTATGAGAAAGAAGGATTTCAACTACCGCCTCTTAGTATTACGGAAGAGGAGCTTATTACTTTATTCTTAGGGCAAAGACTGCTGTCACAGTTTATGGGCACTCCCTTTGAAAAAACCATTCGAAATGCATTCGAAAAGATACTCGCAGCAATACCGGGAGATGAGATAGTCGATTTGTATTCTATAAACGATATTGTATCCTTTGATGTTAAGCCTTTGAGAGGTGACGAAGAGAGGGTAGTACAGAACTATAGCAGGCTTGCTGCTGCAATAGGAAATAAGACAAAAGTGTGGCTGAGATATTACAGCGCAAGCAGCGATAAGATAAATGAACGGTATGTGGACCCGTATCACCTTAGGTATCACCAAGGGGCATGGTATTTGATTGGATACTGTAATCTAAGAGAAGCAATAAGAATATTTGCATTGGACAGGATACTTGACTTGAAGAATACTAAGGAATCCTTTATATTTCTGAATGACTTTGTTCTAGAGGATTATCTATCCAGCGCTTTAGGTATAGAGACCGGAAAAGAAGCTCAAGAAGTAGGTATCCGCTTCGACAGGCACCAAGTGCGGTGGATTCGAGAAAGACGCTGGCATCATACTCAGAAAATCGAATCCCAGCATGATGGTTCAATCATTTTGCGTATGACGGTATCCGGGCTGGGTGAAGTAAAGAGATGGGTCCTTGGTTTCGGCGGACATGCCGAGGTGTTGTATCCGGAGAAACTGCGAAAGCAGCTTATGGAAGAAGCTGAACGCATGTTAAATACTTATATGAAATAAATAATACAGAATATATGTTCCCGACCATCTTTGTCGGTAATATTGATATATTATTATTGCAGAAGGGGGCAAGCGAATGCATATTACTTTACATTTTAAGCCCAATGAAGGTCTGGAAATCCCACAGCAATATAACCATATCCTTCAAGGTGTAATATATAATGCGATAGAGCCGGATTTGGCCACTTTCTTACATGAAAAAGGTTTTACTAGTGGGGGGCGAAGTTTTAAGCTATTTGCTTTTTCCAGGTTGACGGGGAGGTATGAAATAGATAAGAATAAGGGCAGCATTAGGTTTTGTGATGATATAAGGATGACAATATCTTCTCCGGTCAATGAGTTCTGTAATTCGGTTGCCAATGGCATGCTTACTAAAAGATGGCTTAATTTTGGAAACAATAGAGTAGAGGCTGAAAAAATGATTGTTCAGCAGTATGAAGTGGACAAGCCGCAGGTAAGAATAAGAACTCTGTCTCCAATTGTTGTATACAGCACTTTTCTTCGGCCTGATGGCAGAAAATACACTTGTTACTTCCAGCCCGGTGAACCGGACTATGATAGGCTGGTAGAAAACAACCTGCGAAAAAAGCACCAGGCATTTTACGGGATAGAAGCACCGGAAGGGGAGGTGAAAGTGAGGAAACTAGGGGAGGTTAAACTGCATGTAATGAGCTACAAAGATACAGTGATAAAGGGGTATTCGGGTAAGATGGAGCTGACCGGGCCAAGGGAACTGCTTCAGATGGCAGTGGACGCAGGGCTGGGCAGCAAAAACAGCCAGGGATTTGGGTGTGTAGAAGTGGTATGAGGCAAGGGAGAAGGTGAGAATTTGATAGAAGGAATTATACAAATAGGACAGGCCCTCCTGGAAGGAGGAGATCTTTTATCCAATCTTATAAGGGAAGTACCAAGCGAAAGGATGGGGAAAAGGCTCCACGTACTGAAGCTTAACTTTGATGTTTCTAATACCATACTTCAGGTTGATGTTAAAGAAGAAATGGATGAGAATTCTACAGGGAAATATCTATTTGTTGGGTCAGCCGATGGGCCCAATTCACCCCAATGGTTTGCTTCAAGTTCTTCCTTGAATTATTTTTTAACAGAAACTGTACCCAATCTTGCAGATATGGACCTGGGAGTAGAATTGAACGATAAGATTAAGAAAGTGCTTGACAGTTTTTTCCTTGACCTCGGAGAAGGGATTAATAGAAAATACCGTTATGCGTTAAACTTAAAAAAATTTAACATTGCAGATAAAGAAGTGACGGAACTATACGAAAAGGCTTTGAGAGAGGTAACCGACAGTAAAAAAGTAGGAAAAGAGCTGGTAAAAAGTCTACTTAAAGAATTTAATCAGTATTTATCAACAGAATTTGACATAAATCAAAATGATATAGGCTTATATGTATTATTAATTGATGGCAAGCCTCTTGTGGAATACGGTGAATATACGAAAGCAGTACTTGAGGCGAAGAAACCCAAACCTTCGGTTACTAAAGGGAAAAAAGTCCAACAGGCTGTATGCAGTATTTGCGGATCTCATAATAACATAACTGATGACCTTACAAAGATGAAGGTGAAATTCTATACAACAAACCAAATTATATTTGCCAGCAGCTTGGACAAAAAGAATTACTGCAAGAATTTTCAGGTTTGTGGAGAATGCCTTAACAGATTACTCTCCGGAGAAACCTATGTAACGAACAATCTTAATACAAAACTAGCGGATTTCAATGTTTACATAATACCACATTTTGTGTATGGCCAACTCCTTGACAAAAATGAGCTGGAACAGGTAAAGGACAGGATAAACTTCTCTTTTAATACGGTCAAGAATATCGAAGATGTGAAGAACTTTAGGAACGAAATAGTTAATAACTTGGACCTTAAGAATGAAGACTCGTATTTCCTGCTAAATTTCATGTTTTACAAAACAAGCAATCTGGCAACCAAAATCCAAAGATTAATAAAGGATATTAACCCTTCTGTATTTGAGAGAATAGGAAAAGCAATATTTTATGCCATATCGGATATGAAACAATCAGTATCTGATAATTTGAAAGTTTTTCTGGGGCTCGAGACAGTATATTATATGATCCCTACAAGGGTGAAAAAAGGGCAGACTGCTGAATTCAGGGACGTTTTAAATCTATATGATGCCATATTCACTTCAAAACGAGTTAACAGACAGCATATTATTTCGAACATTGTCAATGGAGTGAAGGTAATTGCCTTAGGGAAGGAAGGCTATAACTTAAGTCAGCACGAAAAGGGGATTGAATTCTATATCATTAGGTCAAATGCTTTTCTCAGGTTTCTTGAGCACCTGGGATGTTTGAAGGAGGGTAGTGCAATGAATGTATCAGAGTTAAGTATAAAAGATAAACTAAAAAACTATATAGGTACAATGGGATATAATGAGCAGCAAAGTGCTATGTTTATTCTTGGATATCTTATTGGAGAGATTGGAAATGCACAGCACAAAAGACTGGATGGTGAAAAACCAATATTAAACAAGTTGAATTTTAATGGGATTGATAAAGCCAAAGTAAAAAGGCTCGTAAATGATGTATATAACAAACTAAACCAGGAAAAATCGAACGACAAAAAGCTAAGGGTTTACCATGAAACAGAATATTTTGAACTTAAAAAGTTGCTGGATGCAAACTTTCATTCATGGAAACTAAACAAAAGTGAGAATCTGTTTTATATCTTATCTGGGTATTCTTTTGCTACGGTTCAACCTATATTGAAGGAGGGAAAGTAACATGAATAATGGAGAAATTCTGTACTTGTATGATGCTAAGCTAACAAATCCCAATGGTGATCCTGACGAGGAAAACAGGCCTCGGATGGATTATGAAAGAGAGGTAAACCTGGTATCTGACCTGAGGTTAAAAAGGTATATCAGAGATTACCTGTATGAAAAAGGCTACGATATATTTGTAAGAAGAGTTGATGATAAGTCGGTAACTGCAGAAAAGAGAGTTGCGGCCCTGAAGGAATTTACTAATGAAGAGATATTGAGGACTCTCATAGATGTAAGGCTTTTTGGAGCGACAATGCCTGTTAAAGGGGATAATAAGACTTTTATAGGGCCTGTTCAGTTTAACTGGGGGTACTCGCTGAACAAGGTTGAGTTGCTGGAAGCCAGCATTACTTCTCATTTTTCAACAAATGAGAATGCAACTCAGGGGACTATAGGCAAGGATTACAGAGTAAAATACTCCCTTCTAGCATTTGCAGGGGTTGTTAGTGGAAACAGGGCAGAGAAGACTAATCTAACAGATGAAGATCTGGAGTTGCTTGATGAAGCAATGGTGCATGCAATAGCAAATCAAGCTACCAGAAGCAAGATAGGCCAATATCCAAGATTGTATATCAGGGTAGAGTATGTCGATAGAGAAACTGTGCTAGGTGATTATCGCGACTATATTTACCTAGAGGAAAAGAACGAAAATGTAAGAGATATTAAGGAATGCAGTATAGAAATTGGGGCATTAGTACATCTTTTCAACAAGAATAGGAACAAGATTAAAAGTATACGGTACTTTTGGGACCCCAGCCTAGAGATGAAAGTAGAAGGCAGTACAAAAAGTGTCGCAGAGGCATTTGATGGATTTAACCTCATAGAGTTGAAATAGGGTGAATATTATGGAAGTATTGATATTTGATATATGCGGTCGATTTGCTCATTTTCGTAAATTCTTTACTAACTCTTCATCTCTTACCTATTGTGTACCTCCGAGAACAGTTCTGGAAGGGATGATCGCAGCAATATTAGGAAAAGAGAGGGATTCTTATTATGATGCTTTAGGTCCGGATAACCTGAACATTGCAGTAAAGAAGCTGTGTAGAACCAGGAAGATTATGCAGACTTTAAATTATTTAAAAGCAACCGGAGTTGGTGAACTGATTGCTCAAAAGGAGCATACACAAATACCCTTTGAAATAGTCACCGGTGAGAAGGGGGTTAAGTATAGGGTATATATAAGTCATAGTGATAGTGTTATTCTGGCAGATATTCGTGAGAGACTGGAAAACAATAAATATTTTTATCCGCCTTATATGGGTAGTGCCCCCTTTAATTGCAATGTTGAATATATAGACAGTTTTACTGCCAATGAGAGAGAAAGTCATGATTATGTATATATTTCGACTTTGGTTAAACAAGACTACATTGAAGAAAGAGGGCTTGATATTACTGCAGCCGAGCTTTCTATTATGAAGGAAAAGATGCCGAGGGATTTTGAAGGGGACAGAAGAATAAAGGAGATAGCAGACTATTTATATGAAGAAAATGGTTTCGGACTCAGAGTAAAACTCAACAGAAGTTATTTCAGTCTAAATAACGAGAATATAGTGTTTCTTTAGTTTATAAAGATGGCCGTTACAAGGGTAGATAAATAATATTAGAAATTTAACAATTAGCCAGCTTTGTAACGGCCATAAAATAAACTATAGTAGATTTGTCTGGAGATGATAATTTGGTTTACTATTCACATCCTGATAAAAGGTTGATTGATCATTTAAAAGAGGTAAGACAAATAAGCATAGAAAAAATCGATGAGGAGTATAAACTTGCTTATGAGGTAGCTGCCTACTGTCATGATTTTGGTAAGTATACAACTTATTTCCAGGAACATCTGAAGGGGCGCAGAACTGGTGACCTGTCAAATCATGGCTTTATCTCGGCTATCTTTGCAGCTTATGTAGCGCTTAAAGTATTTGGCGATAGCTATAAAGTATTACCTTTAATGATATATAATTGTGTATTGCATCATCACGGGAATTTAAAGAATCCTTCTGCGGATTTACCTTGCAGTATCAAGGACATTTCCTTCCAAGATTATGACCTGCTTGAGAAGATAGATATAGCAGAAAAACAAATCGACGATATAAGAAAGAACAGGCGAATAGTTGAAGAAGATTTACGGGGGATAGGTTATGAAGATTACTTTAATGAATTCTTGGATGAAACCTGTATTAGGGACATACTTAAGAGACTAAAGCGTATTGAAGTAGTCCTACAGAGAATCAAGTCGGAGGAATATTACTTTGCTCATCAGCTTTTGTATTCAGCGCTTATCTCAGCCGACAAACTGGGAGCTTCCAATACTATAATTCCTGATGAAATGTGCCCTGATTACGGGTTTATTAATGAGGCAAGAAAACGTAAGTTCAAAGGTAGCACTGACGAGATTGGATTGGTTAGGCAAGAGATATTTGAGAAAATCCAACAGGCCTTAGAAGAGAGCTTTGACAAATCAAGCGTTTTTTCTATAACCTCCCCCACTGGTACCGGCAAAACTTATGCAGGATTTTTTGCTGCATTAAAGTTAAGGCAATTATTAGGGAACGAGAGAAAGATAATATATGCCCTTCCGTTTACATCGATAATAGAACAAAACTATGATAGACTTTATGAGTTATTTGAAACAATAGGTGATTTTAAGGCGCATAACAGCAGGTACATTATTAAACATCATAATCTTGCCAATGTTCAGTATAAGGACGAGCAAACAGACTATACGCTATCTCAGGCCGAAATGCTGATTGAGAACTGGACAAGTGGGGTTGTGGTTACAACTTTTGTTCAACTGCTTGAAACATTGATTGGTTCGAGAAACAGGATGCTAAAGAAGTTCATCAATTTGAGGGGAGCAATTGTCCTACTTGATGAGGTCCAGGCCATAGATATAAAATATTTCCCGCTTGTTGATTTTATCTTTAAGAAATCCTGTGAATTTCTTGACATGAAAATAATAATGATGACGGCTACAAAGCCGATATTTTTAGCCGAAGCCAAGGAACTATTAACTGATAACAAAAAATATTTTGAGGTTTTTAATAGGACAAAGATAATTCCAAAGCTTGAAAAGATGACACTGGATGGTTTCCTGGAAGAGTTCAAGCATAGCCTAGAAAATAAGTCTTATTTAGTTGTATGCAATACTATAAAACAATCTTTGTATGTTTATGAAAGCTTAAAGGGACTTGCTAAGAAAGTGTTTTATCTGTCGACAAATATCCTCCCTGTTCACAGACGCCAACGGATCAATGAAGTAAAAGAAAAATTAGAAAACGGGGAAAAGATAATTCTTGTGTCAACACAAGTGGTGGAAGCAGGGGTAGATTTAGACTTCGATGTAATAATAAGGGATATCGGTCCTATAGATTCTATTATTCAGTGTGCCGGCAGGTGCAATAGAAATGGGAAAAGGGAAATTGGTAAAGTATACGTTTATAATCTGACAGATGATGATGGAAAAAGCTTCGGGAAATATATATATGGTAGCACTATATTACAAATAACAAGAGATATTATTAAAGATAAAGGTGAAATACATGAAAAAGAATACTACAGTTTAGTTAACGATTATTTTCATTCTGTGCAGCAAAACAAATCAAAAGATATATCTGAAAAACTAATTAATTCAATAATTTCATTGAACTTTTCAGAAAACGAAAGCCCAGTTTCGAGTTTTTCTCTGATTTCAAGCAATCCGAATTATATAGACGTACTATTCATCCTGGATGATGTATCTCAAAAAGTTTATGAGCAATATTGCTGTATGTTGAAGGAAAAAGATTTCCTCAAGAAAAGAGAACTATATCTAAATATAAAAAACGAATTTAGGGACTATACTCTATCACTACCTGAAAAATTTAGCAGTTTGTTTATTCGGGAAAATGGATTATTTATAATGAATGGAAATATCCAACAGGGTCTGTATGACCAGACTAGTGGCTTCAAAAGAGTAGATAATGACACCTTCTTGTGCTTTTAATAACACAAGTATGACAGAGAACAGTTTGTCCCCTGTCATACTCCCTCTTTTAATTATTGTATCCCCCGTATCCCAAAATAGCACGGCGAATGCTAACGCAAAACGTTTACGACGTCGCCCATCAGCCGGGAGCCCAATTGATACCCCAATAACCCTTCGGGATACTTTAGGAACCAGCCAGCACAATAAGCAAAAAGTCGTTTCTCGTTGAACGAAGACTGTTGTCAAATGTCAACTAAGAAGGAAGTGATTGGATGAGACGAAAACTTGCCTTAATATGTGCTACATTATTAGCAGTCACGCTATTCATAACTGCATGCAAAATACACGAAGATCCTAAGCCCAAAATCATAAGACTTAATAACATAGACATTTATTTCGAAGAAGCCTCTCAAGCATCTAAACCCGGTCCACGTAGACCGGAAACTAATCCTTTGTTTCCGATACCTGAAGAAGTACTTCTTCCGCAAAGAAAGGAAGAGGAAAGACCACTCCTTGATTTTTCGAATGAAAATATTAGATATACTAACGGTAAAATTATGATTTCTTTGGTTGAATTCTGTGATGCTTTAGGAATCGGAATGAAATGGGATGGATACACCAGGACAGTTAATATCGTCAAGGATGGCATAGAAATTTGCCTAAATTATGGCAAGAATGAAGCCGTTGTTAATGGAGAGAATGTCAAGTTAGATTCACCAATGAGTAATATTAATGGTAAGACGATGATACCATTACTTGATATAACTTCTGCTTTAAAAATTGAAACAAAGTGGGATGAAGACACAAAAATTCTTACAATTATTAATTATATAAACAAGATTAATAATAGTGATAGATTAGATAACAATTTACTATATAGATTACGATAAAGGTATCACAAGGTAAAAATATCCATACCACAAACCATGCATTTTATTGTATTATGTTAACCATAAACATTTTATAGGATGGTGGTTAACACAATGGCAAGGATTGATAA